>NZ_CP047130.1:916123-1221497 GCF_009832865.1 Colwellia sp. 20A7
TTATGCGTTCTAGCTGGGACACAGATGCTACGCATCTTTCATTTAAATCAAGCCCTGCTGGCGGTCATAAGCAATGGGAACTTAGCTGGAAGTTAGACAAAGAAAACGATTGGAAAACCCGTAGTTTGACCCATTATCACGTAGATTTTAATCACTTTATACTAATACATAATGGCGCGTCCTTAGCGATTGATGAGGGCTACAACCGTACATCTAAAGCGGAAGTTCACAACTTGATTACGGTTGATGGTACCGGTTGTGTTGGTGAGAAAATATGGGATGAAGGGGATTTAAGTGATCCTGAATTATTCGACTTAAACTGTAAAGGCATTCATAACGTATGGCGAGATGTGCCAGAAGAAGCCATTGCAAAAATTGAAGCTTTTTCTAATGAAAATGGCTATACCTATGTGGTTGGTGAATCGAGTAAAATGTATTATCCAGAAATGGAATTAACACGTAATGCACGTCATATCATTAATAGCGAATGTGGCTATTTCATCTTTTTAGACGAACTAGAGAGTGAGCTAGAGCACACATATACTTGGCGTATGCATTCAGAAAAATATGCAAATCAAGTAAGCCAAAACCAGTTTGAAATTGTTAATGGGACTGGCGCGCTTAACGTATTTACGGTATTCCCAGAAGTGAGAGCAACGAAAGTTGATGAAACCTTAGTTGAAGAAATAATGACGCCTCAACGTCCGGATGATATTCGTCGCATTAGCTTAAAAACATTATTAATTGAGAACCCAGAAAAAAGTAAAAATAGTTATTTCCTTAATGTACTTCAGCCTAAAGATGCTATTCAAGGTGACGCGAGTGATAACATTTCAGTGACGTCGATTAAAGGTGAACACTGTATTGGTGTTGAAATAACCTCGAAAGATCATATTGAAACCTTTATTTTTTCTAACGAAAATAAAATTGTTTATCAAAACATTCAAGCGGAATCAAAATGGGTTTCTGTTTTAAAGGATAAAGCGGGTAAGGTTATTAAAACGACAAGTTACGATGGCGTGCTGTAGGCCTTTGACAAGTAATTAATCAATAAGCCATTAATGCAATCGCTAAATTAGCGATTGTCAGTTCCTAGGCTATGAATCATGAATATCGAAAAGTGAGTAATAACTCGGTCATAAATAATGATTAGGAGATAAAGTAAATGTTAGAAAAATTCAATTTAGCGGGTAAAGTCGCCTTAATTACGGGCTGTAAACGTGGCATTGGCAAAGCTATTGCGCTTGGGTTGGCAGAAGCTGGCGCGGATATTATTGGGGTTTCAGCCAGTTTAGAATCAAAAGGCTCAGATGTTGAAAAAGAAGTAGTGGCACTCGGACGTAGTTTTAAAGGTTATCAATGTGATTTTTCTGACCGCCAAGCGTTGTATTCATTTATAAAAGAGGTTAAAGCTGACTTTCCTAAAATTGATATTTTAGTGAATAATGCCGGTACTATTTTACGTGCACCCGCTGTAGATCACGGAGATGAGTTGTGGGACAAAGTTATCGATGTGAACTTAAATTCTCAATTTATTCTTAGTCGCGAAATTGGTAAAGAAATGGTTGCTCGTGGCGCGGGTAAAATTATTTTTACTGCTTCGTTATTAACCTTTCAAGGTGGGGTTACGGTTCCTGGCTATGCAGCTAGTAAAGGTGCGATAGGGCAGTTAGTAATGGCACTATCAAATGAATGGGCTGGGCAAGGCGTAAATGTGAATGCGATTGCGCCTGGGTATATAGATACAGACAATACTGAAGCCTTACGTAATGATCCAGAACGCTCCGCTTCTATTTTAGCTAGAATTCCACAAGGTCGTTGGGGTAAACCAGAAGACTTTAAAGGACCTGCTGTGTTTTTAGCGTCTGACGCCGCAAGCTATGTAAATGGTACTACTTTATTAGTGGATGGTGGATGGATGGGCCGATAATAAGTAATGCTATTTCAATAGTTTATTATTAGTTATAGTAAGTGTAGTCGTTATATTTTTTTAGTTAGTTTCCGGTACATAATAACCGTTAGTAAGATCAGAAGACGATATCGATTATAGAATTTTTATATCGATGATTAAATTGAAGAACAGTTTACCCGCTTCCCTCTACAACTATTTATCTGTTGTAGGGGGCTTTTTAATAAAGGTTATTTCTTGATGAACTCTAGTGCGTATGTTCGGCGTAATTTTGCATTAGCATGGCCACTCGCTTTTAATGCGTTGCTAGTACAATCGATGTTAATGATTGATACATTGCTCGTTGCACCACTGGGAGAACTACCTGTTGCCGCGATGGGTATTGCCACAACGATAGTGGCATTTGTATTAGGTCTTGAAATTGCTATTGGTAATGGTATTCAACTTTTGGTCGGCAGAGCTTTCGGCTCAGATAATAAGGCTGATTTAGCGGTAGCATATTGGTCTGGCTTGCTGATCAATATATCAACCTCCTTTGTTTTTCTGTTTATTCTAACCTTGTGGGGTACTGATTTAGTTGCTTTTATTACTGATGACAGTGATTTAGCACAGCTAGCGAATAAATATATATCCATCATTAAGTATATCGTGGTGATAACAGCATACACGCAAGTTTGTACGGCTTTTTGTAATGGTCAAGGTGATTCCAAAGTACCATTAAAAGGCTTTATGATTGAATTACCAATTAATGCCTTACTTAGCTATTTTCTGATAAACGGGTTTGCAACACATCAAGGGCTGGGTGTCGAAGGAGCAGCTTGGGGCAGCTTAATTGCAGTATTCTTAAGAGCGATATTTTTTTACTTGGCTTTGCGCACTGATAATAAAGTCGATTTGACATACCCTAAAAATAGACACTTTTGGTTAGAGATTGGCCCTCAATACCGTGAAATATATCCTATAGCCGCTAACTTTTTTGTTTTATCCGTTGGGGCGACTGTTTACCAACTATTGTTCGCTCAATTGGATCTGTTCTCGTTTGTTGCTATTACCTTGATTTTTCCTTGGGTTCGCGCTGGTACGCAATTTCCTAACGCTTGGGCTCAAGCTTCTGGCATCAGTATTAGTCAGTTGCTCGGGCAAAAAGAAACCAGCGATCTTAAGCATTTTGTTACTAGCTGTACAAAAGTCGGCATGACGCTGTCAGTAATTATTGCGGGACTATTTTTTGTACTCAGCCAATGTATTAGATGGGTTTATCCAGATATTGAACCTGAAACTCAAACAGCGCTAATGATTATTGCGCCGCTTTATATCATTCTGCCAATTATTCGTGCCTACAATACCGTTGCCGGTAATATTCTTCGCGCACTAGGGAATAGTAATCTCGTGCTTAAAATTCACTTTGTAACACAATGGGCCATATCACTGCCTGTTTGTGCTGTCTTAGTTCTGTATTTTGAGGTATCCATTTTTTGGGCATTCGCCATGATACCAATAGAAGAACTGCTCAAAACCATCCCCTTTTATCGCTATAAGAAAACTTATATAAGCCGTTTATGATATTACTTATTGATAAATAATATCATTTTAGCTTAATCAATATACTTACTGACTTATAGTAGATTGATAGCTCTAGGGAATATTAATTGATACGAAAGCGGGCGTTAACTGTTGTTCACTGACTGGCAAATAAGAGCGTTTATAAATTTTATTTTCGTAGCGTATTCATTATAAGTATAATACCTTCAATAAATAGAATGGCTTTTTCAAAGAATGAATAATACAAGTGCTGCTTAAATATATTTCCGTCATTATCCTTTTAGTTTCTTTTAATACCGTTGCAAACGAAACACTAAACGTTGGTTCGGACGAGTGGTGTCCTTATATTTGCAATGAAGTACACAAGCCGGGTGTATTAATTGAGGTCATAAATGAAATTGCTAAACATAATGGTTTAGATATTAATTTTAATATTCTCCCCCTCGAACGTTCATTAATACTGCTGCAACAATCAAAATTAGATATGGTGTTAGCTTTAACCGCTGAACATATTGAAGAATATCATTTAAAACGAAGTCTGAAAGTTTATGGTGGTTGGTATAATGATTTTTATGTCGTAAAAACAAACCAGTGGAAATTTAGCTCTATAGAAAGTCTAAAAAAAGAGATTGAACAGGGTAACACGCTAGGAATAATTAAAGGTTATAAATATAGCGATGGAATAACTCAGCTCCAAGAAACTTCAGGTCAACTTATATATTTAGCCTCAGGTAACAGTCCATTATCTAATATATTAATGATGTTAAGTAAGCAACGAATATCAATGGTATTGGATTCGCGCTTTAATATTGAATATGAACTTCAGAACAGAAATATTTCCAATTTAAAATATGCTGGTACAGATGGTGATTTTGTTCCTCTTTATATTGGTTATTCTCCTGAGTTTAAAGTCAAATACATCAATATATTTGACCAGGGCTTAATAAAACTAAGAGCAACAGGTCAACTATCAAAAATATTAAAGCGTTACGGTATGCCTGATTGGCAAGCGAAGAGTCTCAATTAGTTTAATGATATGTCGGCTTTTGTTTAGGTTTGTTATACACCCGTCTGAGGAGTGAAGCTTGTGGGTCTTATGGTGTTTTGTCGCGACTGGTATCTAACAAACCTAAACAGAAGCTGACATTAGCTTTTGTATATTCTTAAGCATATTTAGAAGAATATTAGCTAGGGTTTGCTACTAGTCTATCAGGCGGATTTAAGTAAAGCACTGGCGTTGAACTTATTATGAGTAGTTTGATAAGTAATAAAGTGTACCTGATCCCATTTAATACACTACACTTTGTATATTGAAACTTTGTATATTGAAAACTTAGCAATAGCTGTATAGACTAAATCAGCAGGCCTTATTTTACTAAAGACTATAATATCATTGTCTTATTTAGCCTTATTCCATTAGATCATAATGAAAAAACATATATTTTATTCCATCATACTTTTACTACTACTGTTTTTTTCTAATGTGGCAGGTGCGAGTGAAACCGAAAAAGTAACGCTCCAACTTAAATGGTTTCATCAATTTCAATTCGCAGGATACTACGCAGCGAAGGAAAAAGGGTTTTATCAGAATTTGGGTTTAGACGTTGATATAAAAGAAAAACAAATTGACTCGAATAATATTGAGCAGGTTATCAGTGGTGATGCACAGTACGGTGTAGCAGACTCGGTATTGATCCTGTATAAAATAAGAAAAAAGCCTATAGTGATTGTTTCCCCTATTCTCCAACACTCTCCAAGTGTATTAATCGCACTTAAAAAAAGTGGCATTAATTCACCTTATGAATTAAATAATAAAAACATTACTTTTTATCAAAGTGATGCAGATGGATTTTCTATCCTAGCCATGTTAAATCAGCTTAATATCAAGCCTAATTTAATTAGAAAAAGAGAGAAAGATGATTATCTAAAATTGATAAATGGAGACGTTGATTTAACGCCTGCTTATTTAAGTAATGAATTATTCTATTTTAAAACACAAAAAATAGACGTTAATATTATTAACCCTATGAACTATGGCATTGATCTTTATGGAGACATGTTATTTACCAATGAAAATGAAGTAAATAATCATCCTGATAGAGTCAAACGATTTAAAGAAGCCACCTTAAAAGGTTGGGAATATGCATTAAATAATAAAGAAGAAATAATTCAATTAATTTATAACAAATATAACACTGATAAATCTCTTGAGCACTTACGTTATGAAGCAAATGCTATCGATAAAATCATCTCCAAAGAAACTATTCCTATTGGCTCTATCGACAAAGGAAGAGTGCAATATATTTCTGATTTATATAAAAAATATGGTCTTGCAGAAGACTCTTTAGATATTAAAGACTTTATTTTTGAAGAATTTAAATCCACAAACACAAGTATAAAATTTACACAGCAAGAAAAAGAATACTTAGTAAATAATCCTGTTTTAAAAGTCCAAAACATGGCCTCCTTCCCACCCTTTAATTTTAATGATAATAATCAAGCGATGGGGTATAGCATCGATTTTATAAGCTTACTGGCAAAAAAATCGGGGATTTCTGTTGAATTTATTAGCGGTAAAAGCTGGGAAGAAAGCCTAAAAATGCTCAAAGAGGGTGAACTTGATGTGTTACCTAATATTGCCATAAATCAAGATAGAAAAGCGTACATAGATTTTACCACATTTGAGCACTTTGATTACTCGATTAGTGTTGCCGTTAGAAAAAATCAGACATTAAACTCAATGTCTGATTTAGAAGGAAAAGTGGTTTCTGTACTCAATAAATCATTTTTACATACTATTTTGGAAAAGAAATACCCAGAACAAAAACTCTATTTAGCAGGTACGGTTAAGGATGCAGTTGCAGCAGTCTCAAGTGGTAAAGCTGATGCGGTAATATCTAATTTGGCAACCATTGATTATTACATTCAAAAAGGTTGGTTGAGTAATCTAAAAAACATTCAGATTAGTAACCTACTCGGACAAGAAAATAATGTTCCTTTCTATTTGGGGGTATCTAAAGGAAACCTAGTATTAAAATCTATTTTAGAAAAAGCAAATGCCTCGCTTACACACAATGAAATAGTGGAACTAAAACAGAAATGGCTAAATATAGCCCCCATTTCAAATGTAAAATTTAGTCCTCAAGAAATAGAATATATGCAAAATAAAAAAATACTTAATATGTGTATTGACCCTAATTGGATGCCCTTTGAAAAGATTGAAGATGATCAACATATTGGAATGACGGCAGAATATATAAAGCTATTTAAAAAAGAACTACCTATTCCTATAAAGCTAATTAAAACAAAAGATTGGTTAGAAACTGTTGAGGTTAGTAAACAAAGAAAATGTGACTTTGTCAGTATTATGAGACCTTCAAAAGAACGAAAAGAGTACTTTAATTTTACTACCCCCTTAATGAATATGCCGATTGTTATTGCCACACAACATGACAAGCCCTTCATCAATGATATATCCAATGTGATTTCAGAAAAGCTAGGAATCGTAGATGGCTTTGCTTTTACTGAAGACTTAAAAGCAGCTTCCCCCACAATAAAAATGATAAAAGTAAAAAGTGCAAAAGAAGGGCTAACTAAAGTAAAAAATGGAGAAATATATGGTTTTATTGGTGTCTTGCCATCAGTAGGTTACAACATAAATGAACACTTTATAGGAGATTTAAAAATTGCAGGTAAAGTGAATAACACGCTAGATTTTTCAATGGCGACACGCATTGATGAGCCATTACTCAATAGTATCTTTAATAAGCTTATTACTGAAGTTTCCACTCAAAAACGTAAAGATATTTTGAATAAGTGGCTATCGATTAAATATGAAGAGCAGGTGAACTATACCAATGTCATTATTTTAAGTTTATTTTTACTGACTGTGATTGCCGTAGTTTTGTATAAAAACAGATCGATTAATAAAATCAATAGCGTACTTGAAGATCATATAAAAATAGTTGATGAAAATGTATTAATCTCGTCAACGGATCTTACGGGAAAAATCACGTATGTTTCTCAAGCATTTTGTAAAGAAAGTGAATATACAAAAGAAGAGTTGATGGGGAAGAATCACAGTATTATTAAGAGTATAGATACCGAAACTAGCCTTTATAAAGAGTTATGGAACACCATATCACAAGGAAAAGTGTGGAAAGGTGAATTGAAAAACAGGAAGAAAAGTGGCGTTTTTTATTGGATAGAAGCTTCGATTTCACCTGTATTTGATACAAAAAATAAAATCACGGGTTACACCTCAACAAGGCATAATATAACCGATAAAAAACGTATAGAAGAAATATCAATAACAGACGCTCTCACCAATATTTATAACCGCAGGCACTTTGACGATATTTTTCCAAAATATGTAAATAGCTTAAAAAGAGATAACGGATTATTTTCATTTTTAATTATGGATGTAGATTACTTTAAGCAATATAACGATATTTATGGGCATCAAAAAGGGGATGAAGTATTACAACTTATTGCCCTTACATTGAAAAATAAATTGCACCGCGCAGATGATTATTGCTTCAGACTTGGCGGAGAAGAGTTTGGGCTCCTGTTTAAATCTGAAAAACGAGAAGATGTTTTAAGCTTTGTGGAAAGCATTAGAATAGCCATTGAAGCACTACATGTAGAACATTCGGGGAGCAAGGTAAGCCAGTATGTCACCGTCTCAATAGGGTTATATAGTGTTTTTGTAAATGAATCGCATCATACTAGTGATATTTACAAAGATGCAGATGTATTACTTTATAAAGCAAAAGAAAATGGTAGAAATCAAACTATGTTTAACGAAGGTATCGTCACTCACCCAATACAGGTAATTAAAAGCTAATAAATTACCCTTAAGCTAAATTTTGAATGGAGCTAAACTACGATCATTCCGAAAATGAATGATCACGAAAGCTTAGATAATGCTTGGCCCTGTGATTTAAAGCACCTCATGTTGTGGCTAAGTGACTTTAGTCACTAATTTAAAGTGAAGCCAGTAACATTTCCTATCTCGCTTTGTGCCTCATTACGCCTAAAAATTAATATTAAAATTAATCGAATGTCAGCTTTCAGGATTTTAACAAGTTTGAATATGATCATTTAGAACAACTTAAACTTCTAGTTTAGGGCAGATTATTCAGATCACTTATCGCTAGCTAAGCCAGGGCTTACTTTTGCTTTTGTATCCTAGCAGCCTTTAAAGTCATTGAACATAATGTTAGCCATAGCGACTGAAAGACTAAATAATAACTAATCTTAGCTATGAAAAACATAAGACGTTATGAATGAAAGTGGTTGAATCGATGGTTTTTAAAATGAGCATTAAAATATGATGTTATATTTTTCATTGATGAAGCTGACTTATGCGTCAAGTTTGGTTTAATTAAGCCATGGGAAGTTCAATTATTATATTTCACTAATAAAAAACGCTGTGATTACTACCTCTGACACTAATCACAGCGTTTAACATTTTGCTTTACAATGTCATATTAAAATCTGTAACTGGCTCCTACAGTAATACGACGTTCTGTTAAACCTTGATAACAAAGTAAGCCGCCTTCATTCACACATGATTGTGTAATATCTGATTCAGTCAAGTTTACACCTTCAATACCAACATTAAGTTGTTCGTTAATGTCATAGCTGATACTGGCATTAAGTTGCCCTCTGTCTTCCTGTACAACAGGGAAACCCCATGGGAAGCTAGTAGTACTACCAAAATCTTCAGAACGGTAGGCTTCACGCCATGTATAGCGAGCTCTGGCTGAAAGGCCATGTTTTTCATAATATAGTGTGAAGTTATAAGCATTTTCAGATAAATCGGTTAGCCCTTGTACACGAGTAACATTGATATCTTCAATGCCTGTTGTTAAAGAGAATATGTCATTAGCACGACTTGTCGCCGTATCGAATGCTTCACCACCAGAAAATTCTTGTTTGGTATAGTTAGCAATAACACCAAAACCAGAAGCCCAGCCTAAATCATCTTCAAAGCTAGAAAGATCATACTGAACAGCAATTTCTATACCTTTTTGTGTTGTTTCACCAGTGTCATTGATTGTGGTAGAAAACGGCACACATACGCCTACGCCGATATCAGGCCCAAATACATTGATATCTGCAATTGGATTGTAAATACCGCCGGCTTCACATGGATCTGTTAAATCACGATATCCAGTAGCTGAGTCTTCATAAGGGTCTTCTTGTTGACTAACATGAAGGTTGCTACGTTTCTTATGAAAAATACCAACACTTAATACACTTGCTTCGGTAAAGTACCATTCGGCAGATAGATCAAATGACGTCACTTCTTCAGGTACCAAATTTGGATTACCGATAGCGACAGCAGGGTTTGGGCTAGTATCAAAGGTAAATGAGGTTGATAAGTCGTCAAAATCAGGACGTCGAATATCTTTACCCCAACCTGAACGAATAACTATATCGTCGGTTAAGTCTACGCTTAGGTTTATTCTAGGTAATAAGAAGTTATATCCACCCGTTGTTGTTACTTTTGATACTAAGTCGTTTCCATTCGCATCAGTGGTTGCTGAATTACCGATAGATTTAACGTCAGTTTTTAGATAACGTAAACCAAAATTACCTCGGAATATATCGTATTCAAAGTTAGCTTGCGCATACAGTGCGTTAGTTTCTTCTTCGATATCAAAGAAGCCATCAGAGCTTGAAGTTGGCGCATCAAGTGCTATTGAGCCTCCTATTGTATCTATAGCACTTTGTAATACAGCTAAAGCACCGTCTTGATCTGAAGCAACAAGCTCAGGATCAAGTTGTAGATAATCACGAACATATAACTCTCTACCGTCGGCATCGTTAAAGTTTGTTGGTCCAGCGATCAGAAGTTCTGAGAATAGATCGCCCGTTGGGCTATCAGACATGTTTCTTAAACCAATACTACTAATAACAGTATCTTGAACACTTGAGGTTTTACTGTAGCGATAACCAAAATCAACTGACGTTATTACAGAATCTACATAGTAACTGAAGTCCACACGAAAAGCGTCTTCACTATTGTTCGCTGTACTTTTACCTATTTCTACATCACGTAATACGGTATTGCTAGGATCAAGTAGTTGAGCAGCCGTTGGTGCATTTGCTTCACCTGATGCTATGCCAAATGCTAATGAACCGCCTGTTAGATCATATTGAAAAGGTGTACCGTTTTCATTTGAAGCATTCGATGCAACATTTGGATTGATAAAGTTAAGGGTAGAGTTAAAGCTAGGCGTCTTTGTATCAGACTTTGATGATGAAGCTTCTATCGTGACTTTAAGGTTATCACCTTGCCATTCACCGCCAAGTCTGAATATTTCGCTTTTTGTTAAACGTGAGTTTGTATCACCAGAAAAACGAAGGTTTGGATCGGCACCGCCATCTTCAACCGGAATTACCCCTTGAACTGCAGCTTGTATAGAGCCAAGATCTTGACCATCTATTGTGCCAAAATTAACGGTTTCAAATTCAGTAGGAATTGAAACATTGATAAGATCACTAACACCAGAGGCTTGAACTCTTGAGCTTTCTTCTCTGCGCTCTTGATCATTAACGATAGCATCAAAATAAAGTCTAGTATTTTCATTTGGCGCCCATTCTAATGAAGAGGCTATATTGATGGTTTCAGATTCGTAGTTATCATAATCTTGAACAAAGAATTGAATTGGTAAGAAGTCGAATGATTGAGCACTCGCAACACCACTATTGGATGCTATTGAGTTATCACGATCTGATCTAGGACGAAATGCGGTCGCTTCTTGCTCAGCGTAATTAGCACTTATCACAATACCAAATTTACCGGCATCAGTTTCCCAATTATCGCCAAAGGTACCTGATAATCTAGGTTTTAAACCACTATCACTTGATAAACTACTATTTTCACCTTGTACTCTTAAGGTCGCTAATGTGTCGCTTAGTTGAAGAGGGCGGATAGTTTTTAAATTAATTGTTCCGCCTACAGAGCCTTCAATCGTTTTTGCTTCTGAAGCTTTCGTTACTTCAACAGCAGCGATAATACCTGCCGAAACATCTTCAAAGTTGATACCACTTCGGCCAGTACCTGAGCCTACGGTAGAAACACCATTGATTTCTGTTCTATTTGCGTTAGTGCCACGAATTTGTACGCCTGTACCTACACCGGCTGTTCTTGTAATTTGTATGCCAGTAACATTTTCTAAAACCTCAGCAAGGTTTTGGTCGGGTAACTTGCCAATGTCTATGGCTTTAATTACCTCAACTAGGTTATTTGCATCGCGTTTTTCTAAAAGTGCGCTAGTGAGTGAGCTACGTATCCCCGTAACCTCTATTACTTCAACTTCAGGTGTCTTTTGTGCTGATTGAGCTTCTTGTGCTGAAACAGAAGGTGCAGCCAATAATGTGGCTAAAGCGGCACTATATAGTACCGAATGTGATCTACGGTTTTGCAGTACAGAGCTTATTTTATTTAATTTAATTTTCATGAATTCCCCTTTTACTACGTAATGTTGTATTTATTGTTTATGTAAATAAATCGCTTACAAGATGTAAAACCACAGAACAAATCGTTTTACTAAACCGATTTACTACGATAAAGTTAACATAAAATAGACAAATGTCAATATAGCAATACTTAGACTTTTGTCACATAAAAGAGTGAAACGGGCTGTTAAGAGCAACAATATGTTTAAAATTATATTGTTGTCTTTTTATAATAATCACCAATAACGCTTTTATTAGTGAGAGCAATCCAAATTGTTGTAATGTGAAGTAAATGGAGTCAGGAATTTAGTTGACCAAGTGATTTTACATCAGTAAGATAATCGTTTTAGTAAATCGATTTAGTTATCTTTTGGTTTGATAACCTAAATAAGGAAAAGCAATGAAAATTAAAGAAATAAAAGTATTCGTGTGTAGTCCAGGAAGAAACTTCGTCACAGTGAAAGTTATTACTGATGAAGGTACTTATGGTTTAGGCGATGCAACTGTAAATGGCCGCGAAATGGCGGTGGTTGCCTATTTAGAAGAACACGTTGCTCCTTGTTTAATTGGTCGTGATCCACAAGAAATTGAAGATATTTGGCAATATTTATACAAAGGTGTTTATTGGCGTAAAGGGCCAATCACTATGGCGGCTATTGCGGCAATAGATATGGCGCTTTGGGACATAAAAGGCAAAATCGCGAATTTACCTGTATATCAATTATTAGGCGGAAAAAGCCGTAAAGGTGTTACTTTTTATGCGCATGCTAACGGCGAAAATATTGACGATACCTTAGATAAAGCACAAGAGCATATTGAAAATGGTTTTAAAGCCATTCGCTTACAGTCTGCTATTCCTGGCTTAAAAGTCACTTATGGTGTACTTGGCGATAAAAAGGATTACTTTGAATTACAAGGTAGCCGCCCATTACCACCAGAAGAAGAATGGTCAACCGCTAAATATTTCAACTCAATTGTTGAGCTATTTAAAAAAGCGCGGGAACGCTTTGGTTATGAGGTGAATTTTACCCATGATGTTCATAGTCGTTTAACGCCTATTGAAGCGGCAAAACTAGGTAAATTACTAGAGCCATATAATTTATTATTTCTTGAAGATGCCGCTATTGCTGAAAACCAAGACAGTTATAAAATTGTGCGTCATCACACAACAACACCTTTAGCTATTGGTGAAACGTATAACACCATTTGGGACTGTAAAGATCTAATTCAAAATCAATTAATTGATTATATTCGCGTGGCCGCAACTCATGCTGGCGGTATAACCGCACTTAAAAGAATTACTGATTTTGCCAGTGTTTATAACGTTAAAACGGCACCACACGGTGCACCTGACTTATCACCCGTATGTTTTGCTGCTCATATGCATTTAAATATTTGGGCACCTAATTTTGGTATTCAAGAGTTCGTTGGTTTTGGTAACGAAGGCTTAAATCGCATTTTCAAACATAAGTTCACCGTTGAAAACGGTATGGGGGTGATGAGTGAAGCGCCTGGTTTAGGGGTGGAGTTTGATGAAGAAGCTGCAGCAGAATATCCATACAAACGTTCATACTTACCGGTAAGTCGATTAGAAGACGGTACTCTTTGGAACTGGTAATTAACTGTATTAGTAGAGAAATTTAGAATTTTTTTTCAAATAATTTCCTACAAAGAAAGAATAAAAGACATCTATTTATAAATATTAAATTATTAGGAATAAATCATGAGTAATAAAGTAAAAGTATTAGTGCACGGTACTGGTTTTGCCGGACAAGGCCATGCTGAAGCATTTAGATACGCTGGCGCAGAAATAGTCGGCATAGTCGGTAGAACAGAGAGTGTTGTTAAACAAGTGGCTCAAGATATGGAAATTCCATACGCAAGTACTGACTGGCAACAAGCCTTAACAGACTGTAAGCCTGATGTTGTGTCAATTGCAACGCCGGGTGGCGCGCACGTTGAACCAATTAAGCAAGCGATTGCTTTTGGTTGTCATGTGTTTTCAGATAAGCCATTAACTGCCGATGGCAGTACTTCAAAAGAATTACATGAATTAGCTGTTGCTAAAGGTGTAAAAACAGCCTTTGCTTCAAGCTTTAGATACATGCCTGAAATATTGCATGCTAAACGTTTAGTTGCTGCTGGCGCCATTGGCGAGCCATTAGAAGTTGAATGTATTTCACACTTTAATTTAGAGCGTGATATCCCGTTTGGTTGGTCGCATCGTCAAGAAGATGGTGGTGGTCGTTTAAACAATAACTTCACGCACATGATGTCGATTGTAACTTCGGTTGTTGGTGAGAAGATCTTATCAATTATGGGGGAAGTGCGTGACGATTTAGGCAAAGCGCCAATTGTGGAAGGTGTTCATAACTTTAAAACGCGTCGTGACTTTATTCCTGAAGATATTAATGATCCGTCATTAAAATGGGGCGAATCTAACGTTGAATGGTCTTATAACGTGTTAGCACAGTTAGAAAGTGAGTTTGCTAAAAAACCAGTTTCGGTAATGTTCAAGCACGGCGGTTTACATCCTCGTTTTAATGAAGATCACATTGTGTTTTACGGTAGCAAAGGCGCTATTTACATTAAAGGTCATTACGGTGCAGGTCCACTTTACTTATATGGTGAAAACAATGGTGGTGACGCTAAAGAGTGGCTAGAGCAAGCATTACCTGCTGATATTGCCGCCGATATTCCTAATGTTGAAGGTGATACCGAGCGTAATTGGCGCTACCTTATTCGCGAAATGGTTAAAGATATTGAAGGTGAAGACGTTCCTCCTTACCAAACCTTTAAAGAAGGTAGCCAGTATCAGCAACTTATCGACTTAATTCGTAAAAACGATTACTGGGTAGACGTAAGCAAACTTTAATAAAAGGGCGATAACATGATCTATGATTACGCAGTAATAGCTGGTTACTTCCTTTTAGTTGTTGGTATTGGGTTTACCTTCAAAAAAATGGCAGCTAAATCAACAAGTGATTACTTTCGTGGCGGCGGCAGAATGTTGTGGTGGATGGTGGGTTCAACCGCCTTCATGTCACAGTTTTCAGCGTGGACTTTTACTGGTGCTGCCGGTAAAGCCTTTACTGATGGCTTTGCGGTAAGTTTGGTGTTTTTTGCCAATACCTTTGCTTACTTTTGTGGCTGGGCATATTTTTCGTATCGCTTTCGTCAAATGCGTGTTGATACACCAACAGAGGGAATTAAACGTCGTTTTGGTAGCCAAAATGAATTATTTTTCTCTTGTGCATTAATCGTATTCAGCTTTTTAAATGCTGGTATTTGGTTAAATGCTTTAGGTGTTTTTACCAGTGCCGTGTTTGAAGCTGATATCAACGTTACCATTATTGCTACTGGCTTAGCTGTATTGTTTATTTCAGTATTATCAGGTGCTTGGGGTGTAGTTGCATCTGATTTTGTACAAACCTTAGTGGTTGCTGTGGTATCTATTGCTTGTGCTATTGTTGCATTAGTAATGGTTGGTGGCCCTGTAGAGCTAGTTACTAAGTTCCCGTCTGATTTTATCATGGGGCCTGATATGAATTATGGTTTGTTATTGGTGGGAACCTTTGTGTTCTTTCTTGCTAAACAGCTTATAACCATTATGAACTTGAATGATTCATTTCGTTTTTTAAATGCGAAAGACTCTGACAATGCACGTAAAGCATCACTGCTTGCTATGGTATTAATGGGAGTTGGTAGTATTATTTGGTTTATCCCGCCTTGGGCATCAGCCATCTTATATCCAGACGCCGCGTTAGCTTATGCCGACCTTGGTAATAAAGCATCAGATGCGGTGTATTTAGTTTTTGCAAGAAATGCGATGCCTATCGGTACTGTCGGTTTATTACTAGCGGCATTATTTGCAGCCTCTATGTCTTCAATGGATTCAGCACTTAATAAAAACTCAGGCATTTTTATTCGTAGTATTTATCAACCATTTTTAGCTAAACGTAATCGAGTTGTTGATGATGCGCATTTATTGAAAATGGGTAAAATCTTAAGTTTTATTAGTGGTTTATTAGTTATCGTAATGGCGTTGTTTTTCAAATCATTAAAAGAGCTTAGCTTGTTTGATTTGATGATGTCTTTCTCGGTAATGATCCAGGTACCTATTCTTATTCCATTAATCTTTGGATTATTTATTAAGAAAACGCCGTCTTGGGCTCCGTGGGTAACGGTAGTTATTGGCTTGTTTGTTTCTTGGTTCGTGATGAATGTACTGACCCCAGATGTGTTCTCTCGTTTTATTGGAATACCTGAGTTTACGTCAAGAGAAGCAACAGACATGAACTTAATATTAACCATAGGTGCACATTTAGTTATTACTGCCGGCTTCTTCTGCCTAACTTCATTGTTTTATAAAGAAGAAAAAGATCAATATAAAGAACAAACAGATGAGTTCTTTAAAGACTTGGTTAAGCCAGTAATTGCTGATGGTGAGCAAGACGATTATGACCGTCAACAACGTAATAAACTAGGCTCTATGGTGATGTACATGAGCTATGGTATTTTCATTATGACATTAATACCTAATCCATGGTGGGGGCGTTTAATTTTCGTTTGTTGTGCATTAGTTATTTTGGGCACAGGCATTTTATTGAAAAAAAGCGCGAGTCCAAAACAAGTTACAACACAAGTTTAAGGTAAACAAAGTAACTTAAAATATATTTTTATTGGATATTATTCGGCGCTACAAACATTATTGATGTAGTGCCTTTTTTATATAAAGGTTAGTTAAAAATAATAGTTACAACAATATTTAAAGTAATAGTTGAAGTAAGAGTAATAAAATTTGGAGGGAGTTCCGTATGAGGTTAACAACATTAGCAGCAGTACCTAAAAAGCTAACACGTTTGGTTTTATTATCAGGGGTACTATTATTTATCTCTGGTTGTGCGACTGAAAATCAGCAGAGCGCAGCGAAGCAGGCTGTACAATTGACTCATGGTATTGATGATTCAGCAGGTGGTGTGTCTAGCTATATCATTACTACAACCAATGCGACCTATTACCTTGAAAAGGAAGGTGGTGGTTTATCAAGTATGCTAGATAAGGAAGGGGTTGATTGGATTGGTTTTCATAATGAAAAAGGATCAGGTCATAAAGGTGAATATCGTGGTTTTCCTAATGCCATTCATAAACAAGACGGTAACTACTTTCATGCGCTAAATTCTGGAACAGATTTATCAACGTCGGTGATTGATATTGACACTAAACAACATGTTCGTATTACATTCACATCAGCAAACAAAAAGTGGGAAGGGCAATGGGATTTTTATCCAGATCGCTTAGATTTCACCATGAGTAAAGTGAGTGCTGGATACCAGTATTGGGTGCAGTATGAAGGTGTACCTTATGGCAAAATGGACGATACCGATTTTTGGTTTACCGCCGTTAATAACAAAAAGAACTTAATCAATGAACCCTTTTTAGATGACTTACCTTCGCCTGAATGGATAGCTTTTGGTGATGAAAAAAGCCCACGTATGCTTTATTTATTACATCATGAAGATGATCAATACCCAGACAATTATGTTAGTCGCCCTGACATGACCGTATTTGGTTTTGGTCGTAGTAATAAAGATAAATACTTACATACACCACAAACATTTTCTCTTGGTTTTGTAGAGTCCGTGAACTACGAGCAAGTAAAGAACGTTATTGAAAATATTGTTCAGTAGTTGACTGAAATATAATTTAGGATGAAGAAAGTGAGGAGTTATAATTCCTCATTTTCAATAAAATAATTGAGTTAAAACAAGGTGTTAATTTGATAAAAGTTATTGAGAAACCTGAAGCCCCTTCAATATAAATAGCACTTCTGTAATAAATACGTTTAAATACCCCACATAAGCCAGAATCAATAGTGGCTTTTCTAATAAATACTCATTTAACAACACTATTTTAAATTCGAGCTTAGCTCAATAGGTAAGTGTTAATCATTTGAGTCGATACAGCAGCTAGATTAAGGATATATAATGGTTATTAATACCATCTCAAAATTTTGTAAACTCGCGGTAATTCCTCTATTACTTGGCTTTCCTATTGCGGTTGTTGCATATCGGTTAAACCTTTGGTCAATGGGAGTGTCTTTTCAGCTAATTAAATATACTGGCTATGTTAGTATTGCTGTGTTTTTAATCGCGATACTGGTCGCTTTATTTGCCTTATTTAAAAAACAGAACAATGTTGCTAAAACTTGTGCTGTCGTGGCTGTTTTATTAGCAATACCTGTTGTAGGGTTATCTATGCAAGCAGCGAAAGGTAAGTCTTTACCATTTTTGCATCAAGTAAGTACTGACACCGTTAACTTACCTGCATTTGATGCAATTATTGCATTACGTGGCGAGAAGAGTAATCCGTTAGATTATGATCGTGAAAAACTCGAACCGCTGCAGCAAGCTGCTTATCCTGCAGTAAAACCTATTGTAAGTGCTCTTAATGTAAAACAAGCATTTACTAAAGCAGTTAACACAGCAATGAGTTTAGGCTGGGAAGTTGTTGCTAAAAATCAGGCTACCGGCACGATAGAAGCAGTAGAAACTACTTCGTTGTGGGCGTTTAAAGATGATATAGCTATTCGTATTCAAATGACTGATAACGGTAGCAGTAAGATAGATTTACGTTCAATCTCTCGTGTTGGTGGTACCGATCTTGGTGCAAATGCCGAGCGTATCAAAAAATTCATTACTTTATTTACCCATCATTAATCATGGTATAAATGGGACTATTAAAAAGCTATTGTTAACAATAGCTTTTTAACTGGTAGGCATGGCTGACTTACAATTATCTACAAAGAAGAAAGATTAGAACTAAAATCACAACAAACTCTTTGGAAATACTATTTTAAATTAGGGCAGGTTAATACAATAATTTAATTGATATAATAACTATGTCTCCTATTTACTTCCTTCAAGCCTATTAACGATTAATTGTTAATAATTTGAGCCTTAATTTTTTGCAATAAATATGTTTCCCGCTGAATTGATAGCCCTTGTTTTTTATCATTTTTAATCGTTTTGTTGTTATGTTGAATTGCATCATCTATTGATACCCAACGTACATGCATGCCATTTTTCACTTCATAGTATTCTAGCTTATTTTCACCTAACTGGTCAGCAATATCACAAACATAACAGTATGAGAGCATGTGCATAATCGTACAGTCAGGGAAGTGCTTTTGGCTATTATGTGGTCGGTACTCCTCGTATAACCCAAAAGGGTTTATATTGTTTATGTTCAGCGCACCAGTTTCTTCACTTAACTCTCTTTTTAAACCATCAATTAACGCTTCATCTTGGTCAACGCCACCGCCAGGTAATGAGTAGTCGTTATAGCGTTCAGTAAACATTAATAATATTTTATTATTTTTTATGACAATTGCTCTTGTGGCAATTCGAGTAAAGCTCTTGGGATGATCAGGTGTTAAGTTGTTTTCTTCAATTGAATGATGAATAACTCGTTTTAATAAATGCATAAAATCTCTAAATGGTTTTTCAAGTGGTTACGTTATTAATGCTTACTTTTAAGAAGGTTTTAAAATTAATAGTATTTTAAATAAGTCCTATTTAAGGTGTTGCTATTGTACTTGTTAAATCAGGAATGTTGCTAATTTTTACAACTGATTGTGATGATAGGGGGAAGTATAAATAGATACTCTCAAAAGTTAGTAAGATCAAGGAAGTCATTTTAAAGCAGGCGGATATAATCAATATTTTCCAGTTATTCATTAAGAAAATATTTAATCTATTATATGTATTTCAATAAAAAATGTCCCATCTTCGGTTTTGGAAGTGCCACTTTATATTTGCTCATTGTTGGTGCTAATTCAGCGTGCTAGCCTCAGAAACGACAGAGAAAAGCTGTTATAAATACATGAAAGTGAGCACTACTAAACTAAAACTAAAAATTAATCGAGATATATTATGAGAAAAAATCTAACTTATTTAAAATATTTTATAGCAATACCCATTTGTTTTGTCGCTAATGCTTTTGCAACTGAACCAGTCGCTTTTTTAACTTCACCTGCACAGTCTGAAATAACAGTTAATGTTGGCGATAGCGTTAAATTCCAAATTAATGCTTCAGATGCTGACGGTGATTTACTTGGCATCGATTGGTATGGAAATGGTGATACACCTTATAGCCAAATATGGTGGAATGTTGAAGGTGAACCTAACAGAACCAATAGCGTGTTTCATCGTGAACACACCTTTAATAGCGAAGGTATGTTCACGATAACGGCTCAAGTTTATGACGCTAATTATACTTATGCTCCGAACTTGGTATTTAATGTAACTGTTATCGGTGGAGTAACCAATACAACACCGTTAGTTATAAATACTTCACCAGAGCAGCATAGCGTTGTAATTAATGTGGGGGAATCAATAAATTTTGCCATAACGGCTAGCGATGTTGAAGGTAACCTTGCCGGTAGTGAATGGTATGGTAAAGGTGATAACCCTTTTCTTCAAAATTTAAATAGTGCATCAGGCGACGAAAATACGGCAACTTTTTCACGTGAGCATACCTTTAATTATACCGGAAATTATAGTATTACCGGTTTAGTTTATGACGACCAATATTTATATACTGACGCCGTAGTTTGGGATGTTAGGGTTGATGCTGTGAGTGTTGACCATAGCGCAACAGTACCAAGTACATTAGGGCAACGCGCATTATATATTGATGATTTTGATGTGGTTCTTTCTTCAACAGAAAATACTGATAAATTATTAGCGCATATACAAGCGCATAATATTACCAAGCTTACGGTTTATAACCTTCATACACAATTGCCGAGTAAATCAGCTGAAATATCTATGTTCATTTTTAATGCTAAACGATTAGGTGTTACCTCGGTTGGTGCCGCAGGTGGCAGTTCCGTTGATTTTGACCGTGTTATGACATATCAGCATGACGATAATTTCCCTCATAAATTTGATAGCTTATATTTAGAATATGAGTATTGGAATCATGATCCCGACGTGAACAACTTTGTTGCCTTGCTTGATCACATGTCTATTGTTGGCGACGATATGGAAATTGAAGCTTATTTAGGTTGGTTAAACGAAGAAGATTATGCCCCGATAGCAAACCGTTTAGACAATTTATTTCTACATTGTTACGTGCAAGATCCAAGTAGTGCTTTTAGCTATTGTAAAGAACGCATGAAAAAATTTGGTGAATTAAATAAAAATATTAATATCTGGCCAATATTTAGTGCTGAATGGCGACCAACTAGCACATGTGACAACCCACCATGGTCGGAAGAAGCGCTTTGTTTTATGGGGAAATGGCTTGAGTTAAATGGTATAGCAGACGCTGAAAACGTTTTTATGGAAAAATACAATACAGATAGTGGCATTTGGAAAAGTGGCTTAAATATTCCGGGCTTTTATTATTTTGCTTATACCTTTCTTGATGCTGAAGTTGGCTCTCCAGAGACACCTGATTACACAGAACTTCCTGTTTCAGTTCGTGGTGACTGGGATGGTGATGGCGATGTTGATATTATTGGTGTACGTGCTTTTATGTAAGCATTACAAAAAAGAGAAGTTATCTATACTCGTTTTGATTTAAATGATGACGGTGTTATTAATATTTTAGATGTTCGTTCAATGATGGCCCTTTGTACACGTGAACGTTGCGCGTCTTAACTAATTAAATAAGAGTACCTTACACATGAAAAAATATATTACACTCATAATACTTGTATTGAGCTTTTGCAGTAATGCTAATGCGAGTATCATTACTATGAGCTTATCTGAACAAACAGTAACACCATCAGACACCATTGAAGTACAGCTGTGGGCAAGTGAATTTGAAGAATTTGATGCTTTTATGTTTGATCTTACAATAAGCTCAACATTATTTGAATATCAAGAAAGTTCTTTTGGTAGTGACTTGTTTATTTCAAATCCTTTTTCCTTTTTTGAAGTGAATCAATATACTGAATATCTATCATTCTCTTTTGTAGATTTGACCCCAGTTTCAAACAGTTATTTTTTGTTAGCTAGCTTTAATATTATAGCGAAGAGTGTTGGCATAGATAATTTAACGTTAGAAAATACAGCTTTTTATCAGCCTTACCCTGCGACCCAAGCATTAAATATTTCAACTGAAGGTAATGCTTCAGTCCATGTTACTAACGTTGCTAAAGTTAGTGAGCCTGCAACATGGTTGATGTTTATTTTAGGTAGCTGGTTCTTAAGGAAAAATATAATAAATCATAATCAATTTTGAAACTAAAAAGATTATTGCCATGGTTAAAATAAGAAAGTGTTAAATTTTTTATATTAGCTATGGCTTTGTCATTTACGTATAGATTTAATTATATAAATAAGCAGAAAAAGACATTTTTATCGATATTGTTATTCATATTTACGCTAAAAAGAGCGAATAGTAGCGGTATTAAAAATTACTTTTATTTTTTGCTTATTTTAAAGTACATGCCTTGATTTATAAGTGGTTATACCTATAAATATTTGATAGTGTATGTACGAATTGAGATCTACCAATTAATCGTTAATAGAGAGTTATATAGTGCTCGAAGTTCCTTTTTTTAATTTCCACGATATCATCCTAATTACGGTTATTTTGGAATGTATTTTAATTGCAGGGCTTCTCGCTTGGCGAGAGAAGGGGAAAAGGGTTAGTAATATTTTACTTGCCAGTTTTTTACTCGCCGATGCCGCTTATTTAATTGATACCATTACCTATTGGAACCTGCATCTCAATGCCTTTGCCGCATCTGTTTCCACTAACTTCTTCTTTTGGCTTGGCTTTGCTTCATTACTAAAAGGCCCTTTTCTTTTTTGGGCGACTAAATCCTTTATTTTTCGTGACTTTAAATTAACCGCTAAAGATATTGTGCATTTATTGCCTGCATTGATTTATCCTTTCTATATGTATGCTATTTATTATCAGCATGATGATTTATATAAACTGGCGATAATACAAAACTATGATGTACTTATTGCTAATAATGCCTTTAAATACTTGCGCTGGTTGCAAGATTTTGGGGTTATTATTTATGGTATAGCTAGCTTATATGTTTTACATAAGCATAAAGCGCATTTAGCTGATACGTATGCTAACTTTACAGATAAAAAATATAATTGGTTACAAATACTTATCATAGGTTTTCTATTTATTTGGGTATGGATATTTCTCTCTTATTTACAGGTATGGATAACCGACTGGACTATTCCTATAGGTACCATTGGTAACTATTTTAACTTTATTTTATTAAATACTCTGTTGGTTTATGGACTCAGTAATTCAAGTGTTTTTGATGAAGTGCCATTGCAATTTACCGCCAATTCACACAAAAGTGATATTGAAGAAGACTACCCTCATGTTGACTTGCTTAAAGAAAAAATGGAGCAAGATAAGTTATTTATACGTAAAAACTTAACGCTTGAGCGCTTGGCTGAAGAATTAGAAATTCCTGTTAAGTCATTATCAAGAACGATAAATGGTCATTTTCAAATGAATTTTTTTGAATTTATTAGTTATTATCGCGTAGAAGAAGCTAAAAAATTACTCGTAGAGCAACCTAAAATGACTGTTCAATTAGTGATGGAACAATCTGGATTTAAAAGTAAATCAGCGTTTAATCGTTTTTTCTTAAAATACGTACAATCAACACCAAGTGCCTATAGAAAGAATAGTACACTTATTAATTAAATCAATATGTTTTGGTGCTACTATGGAGCCAACGCATATGGAGATTGTTTGGTTAATTATGCAAGGACAAACTGAAAATATTTAATTTTATAAAGGCTCAAAGTATTCAAATAGATTTGAATTTGAAGAGCTCCCTATGTTCAATTAAGTAAAGATAAAAAATAATTCCAATATCAATATCTTTCTTTATGAAAACAGTTTAAAGAACTTATTAATACCGCTTTGCCGGACCACCTGTCGTTAGCCAAATAAAATATTAGCTTAGCTAAGTACTAAGCAAACTTGACTTCATTAATGGCAAATTTAATGTAATTCAGTGGCGGCAATAAATATTATTTATACTTAGAATAATTCAGGCGGTAAATGAGTGTTGTCAATGGTGCTATTAACTGCACCATTTACATTGTGTAAGCTTTATTCTTCAACAGGTTTAGTTGATGATTGTGCAATTAATCTATCATTAAGATACGCTTTAGCTATCAAGTTTTTAGGTGCTGAAGCTAGGCTGTCAGCAATAAAAATGTACGGTAAATGAGAGTCTTCTCCTATTAACTTATCGCCGTCATAAAATTTAATTGTGTCAATTTGGCTTACGCCTAAATATTTCACCGTATAAACCGGATTAGTATAATTAGCAAAGGTATTAATGCCAGCTTTACTTTTACTGATTGTTAACTGCGCTTTAAATGCAGGTACTGCTTTATTTTCTGTTGTTTCAGTTTGACCAAAGTAATAACGAGACACCGGTAAGCTGGCTTGTAAGTATTGCAATACATCAAGAGGAGGGTAGCTTGGTTTAAACTCTGTTTGGCCTGACTTTCGGTCTAATGGCCAACGTATATGTGATGCCCAACCCCAAAGATCAGTACCAATAAACTTTGGATCATCAAGTAAAAACAGTTTTTTACCATCAACTATCACATAAGCCTCATTGATCACTTCAATAGCTGCTTTCGTATAATCAATTGTTTGCTCTTCAAACGTTCTTTTGAAGTTGCCTGATAGGGTTCCATCTTGCATTATACCGTTAGGATCTTGTCCTAATATAGTGGTAAATTCATGTACCGAGGCTGCTGCGGGTATCGCTATTTTATAATAGAACTCTTGTTTCTGAGCTCTTACTAATGTTTCTTGTACGGTTTCTTTGAACAGTTTTTTATAAATAGCTACGTCATTATGGATACCTGCCGGCGCACCTTTAGGGTTTTCCATGTCGTATCCTGCAATAATGACATAGCCATTACCGTAACGATTCATTGTTTCAGAAAATTGAGGACTTACTCGGTCAGGAAATGTAAACACAGACCATGAACGACCATGCGGATATGAAGTGTTTTTACAGTACACTTGTTCATTTTTAGCGTTAACTAAAGGGTCGCCTTGGCCAGAAAAATAATAAGAAAGTCTTTCATAAAACAGTACTTGTCCTGGGTATTTTGCGTCGAAAGGTTCAATATCAAACTGAACAGAAGGTACGTTATTTGAAGAACAAAATAAGGCTGCGGTTTTTTCAGCTAAATAGTCAGCTTGCTGTTGATTAAAGTGATTAAATGAATCTAAATAGGTGTTATAGCCAAACAAACGTTGATCTAAGCGAGCATCAACAACAGGGATCATAACAAAGTCAGTATTCATTTCTTTTTTTAGAGGAGACAAAGTTTCTAAATAAGCAATTGTAGAGGCCATAGCCTGTTCAGCACTACGAGTAATAAAAATTTCGCCTTTATCCCATTGAACTCTATCATCAGCAGAGCAATGTAACAGCTCGTCTACGCTAGCATTAAATGGAACTGGAATTTTACAGGTTGTTTCAGGTGTTGTTGAGTAACTATACAGTTGGTTAATTTTTTTTCTTTTGCCTGCACCCACGTTATACGTAAATAACTTGCCTGTAAAAAGTCCTGGAATTAAAGACGTAATAGGGTGGTATTTTCCTTCTTCAGGCTGCCAATATTTTCCATCACCTAAATCTTGTTCTAAATATGATGCATCGTATAGCCAGCTACCATTGCCAATAGGAATTGCGGTATTTTTAATAAATATATTTTCTTCTATGGAAGGCGATACCGTCGTTTTTATTTCATTTTCAACAATGGGTAATGATTTAGAAAAAAGTAAATAGCAATAAGTGAACAGTAATATAATACTGAGTGTAATTGTTAATTTGGGTAGCAGTTGACGAAATTTTTTCACAAGTAATCCTTAATTATTATTAATGTTTCATTAATTTATTAATTTATTGATTAATAAAATGATGAATTTTTTCTTCTGTTTCTTTACAAATTGCCATGAATGGCGCTAATTCACTTTCATGTTTACGCCATTTATTCTTAGCTGGTCTGGTTAACGTGGTAATAGAATAAGGCATGCGATTGGGTAATAACGTTGGTAACACTTCGGTAGGTGTTACCCTACAAAATTTTGCTACCTTGATTAGCTCTGCTTGTGGGTTATTAATTAAATCTTCATAGTTAATTGAGGTCCATCGTTCTCTAGGTAATTTATTTAATTCAGATAAAATTACATTATTACTCGCTCGCCATTGAAAACTGGCTATTTCAGCAATAGATTTACCTTTGTATTCTCTCCAACCAGGCGGTAATAAAAAGCACCAGCGCTTTAATGGCCAATCAGGTAAATCAGTAAAGGTAACAAAATGTCCTGTTCTTTGAGCAAAATTCCACGCTTCAATTAAACTACTGATATTTTCATTCGCTTGACGATGTAGGTAAATAAATTTAGCTTCTGGAAATACCTTGAGCAAAAAGGGAATATTAAGAGAGTTTCTCGGTGTTTTTTCTAAAAAAGCAATACTATTTCTACGTGTTAACAGTTGAGATTTATGCGCTGGCACGCCTTTATGATCAATCAGGTTTTTGATAAATAAAGACTTAAATTCATGACACAATTCAGACTGAGCATGGGCTTCAGTTAAACGGCCTGAATCGAATTGGTCATTTTCTTTTCTTAAACTTGGAAATTGTCCGTATATGCTGTGACTTTCGTTTCCTATAGTGTGGAAAGTAAATGCTGAAGACATTAATTCAAACAGCAAGGTACTTCCAGATCTAGGTGCTGAAACAATAAACGTAGGATTATCAAACACCTGAGATATTTCATCAGCGCTATAGTTTATGTTGTCATTATTATTTAAAATATTATCGAGCATAGTTATTTCTCTAAATGTTCTTTTTATAAACGTTATTTATCTAAATGTTCTTGCGAAACATTTCAGTAATTAATTAACAAATATTGCTCGACCATAACGTAAACCGTTGGCGGCAACTGATCTTATTTCAATATCATGTTCATCAACGAAAACGGCATTTTTATATGCTTGCCAGTTGCCATCTTTTATACGGTATTCAATTGTTAAGCCCGGGAATGAGATGTTAGCTTTTAAAGTACCGTTGATGATTTTTGCACCTACGGTTGGTAGCCTATAGTCAATATTCAAAAGGTCTAATTTTAAAAATTCTTTGTGCCCCAGTACATTAGCAAAATTGTTCCATGCACTATCTCGTTGATGTCTTTTTTCATCAGAAAATACATTACTATTCTTGTTATAAATTCCACCTTCATAATTATATGGCACTTCCCACTTTGCTGTAGACCATGCTTTTTCGGCTAAAACAATTAAACGTGGAAATATCATATATTGTGCTTGTTCTGGGCTTCGAATAACCTCTGACCACAAATGACCTTGTAGTCCAATGTATTCATTACCTTTTTTAAGTGGTTTGTTATCGTTTATTTGAAAGTCATTATTGGATAAACTAGACCAGAACTCTGCGTGTATAGGTAAATTTTCAGGCATAAATTCAAATATTTTTCTGCTGTTTAATTCTCTTATTGCCCAATCGTAACCTCGTTCTTTGGGGTCTGCTTCATGGGGCATATCGAAATAAAGAGCTTCAGGTAGTGACAACACAACATCCCAGCCTTGGTTGGCATGCTTATGTGCCAGTTCAGTTGCATTACCTTGCAGTAAAGCCCAAATATTTGATTGTGCTTTATTTGGCATCACAACATAATTTGTATGCTCCATACCGTCATTCCAACCCGCAGGAACAATATTTTTATCTGCTAATATATTGGCAATTTTCTCAATAAATTTACCTCCTAAATTGAGCGACTTTTTAGCATCATCACTTTTATTGGCATACAAGTGTGCACAAGCAGGAGAGTCACGCCATGCACCAGGGCTTTCATCGCCGCCTAAGTGATATTTAACTAAAGGGACACCAGCAGCTTTATGCATTGCAGCAACTTCATCAATCACTTTTTCTACAAAATGATAAGCTGATGGTAAGCAAACATTAATGGTGTTGTCGGTATAATTTTGAATACTGTTATATTGCGTTTTATCGGTAAAATCAGTTAATAAATACTCAGTGGCTTTTTCGTTATTACCTTCATTTTTAAAACGATTGTACCTTACTTCCATTGACTTAATTGCTGCTCTAGCATGACCTGGCATATCAAATGATGGGATGATTTCTATATGACGTTGTTTGGCAAAGGTTAGTAATTCTACATAGTCGTTTATTGAAAAGTAGCCGTTGACCTTACTATCACGAAAAGGGCCATTACCAAGTTGTGGTAATAAACACGTTTGCTCTGTTAAGTCGTGACAACGAAATCCACCAATTTGCGTTAACTCGGGTAAATCTTTTATTTCTAAACGCCAACCTTCATCGTCTGATAAGTGTAAATGTAATTTATTTAATTTATAGGCCGACATTTGACTGATGAGTTGTTTAACCGATTCTTTTGAATGAAAGTTTCTCGCAACGTCAAGATGCATGCCTCGATAAGGAAATCGAGGTTGATCTTCTACAGTGATATTCGGTATTGTTTTATTGTCTAAGCGGTATAAGCTAGCCAATGACTGTAAGGCATAAAATGCGCCTGTTTCATCATTAGCGGTTATGGTGATTTTTTCATTTGTAGTATTTAATAAGTAGGCACCGCTAACATTACTATGAATATTTCCTTTGCTAATGTTAACGACTACACCTTGTACTGATTCGTTAATACCTAAATCAGCCAAATAATTTAGAGCAGCTATTACACCACTCTTTTTAATACTGTTAAATTGTACGTTTATACCGATGGATAAATCAATCAACGCTTTATTATTCAATGATAGTTTATTGGGCGTAGGGATGATTGCGTTGTTTATATACGGCGAATTTTTTGGCAGTAGTGTTAAGTCGCTATTCGCATTAAATAACTGAGGTGACTTTGTCCAAACTGTTTTATCTACTTTGTTATTTATAAATTGTTTTTTTTCATCAATAAAAGAGAGTACATGTGGCAATGTTTCTAAACCGGTTTCGTTATCTATTGTAGGAATAGTGCTTTTTATTAATGCCGGTGTTAGCGACTTACTTGTTAAATAATAGTTTCCAAGGGGCTTGTATTCAGTAAAGTGATCGCCGTGTAGTTGGAGTGTTAATTTATACTCATTGTTAGCTAAAAAACCGTTAAATGATGAAGATGGCACTAAAGATTTTATGTCGCCTTCTAGACGCTTTATTACAAAATTGTCATTACTGTTTGTAAGCAAAGGGTTCAATTGGCTAAAATAGAGTTGCCAATTGTTTTTTGTGAACTTATAAGGTAGTGAAAGTGTTAGTTCAATAAAATAACATGGCGATTTTATTAAACAATTTCCACCACTTTCATTATTGATAACTTCATATTTAACTTTCAAATGTTGCGCTACATTATTTAATTCTTGTTGTGTTAAAGAAGCACCACTTTTATCAACAGAATGAGCAAGAGAAGCTAACGCTTGATGAGATATAAAACATAAAGCCAATAACCCGAATTGAATACAAAATTGTATTTTATTTACTATTTTACTTTTTAACATTTGATGAGTTTTCCTACCATTATGAATACTAGTGTTTTCTAGATTTATTAAGGTTAACAAATGCTAAAGTTACTCTCTATAGAGAACGATAAGGTGGGACTTAAAAAGCTTAAAGTGATACAAAATCTCTAATACTTTTCAATGTTCGATTAATGTTAGGTAAGTGCCACATCATTTTTTTTAGGTGCCACTTTAGGTGTTTTACTTCTTTTAACTTCTCTGTAATCGCTGTTTTTTGGGGATATCAGTGCCACTTTATGATATTTAGAACCACCTGGATTTTACCTATTGTTAATAGTTTTTAGTCTTGGTAGATTTTTAAGCGAAATACAAAAACTTAAATAATTAGATATGAAAATTAAATGTTAAGTCGTCTTCAATAACTAACATTTGAAATGCAATATTGAAAATTATAAGAGTTACTAAAGCTAATTAACGATTAATAAATTTCAGTAAAAATATGTAGTTTTTTAGTAATAGTTGAAATTATAAAAACGATAAAAATAAAAACGATGTCATTAAGAGGATTATAAAAGTTATGTTTTATAACGATAGATTAAACTCAAAAAAGGTTGTTTTATCGCTGCCTTTTGTTAATAAAAATAAAAAATATGCAGGGCTGTTACCTATTGCTTTTTTTATGTCAGTTAACGCAGCAACGACAGATAACACGAAAAAAGATAAAGGCATAGAAACGATTTTGGTTACTGCACAAAAACGTGTAGAAAATTTACAAGAAATTGCCGTTAGTGTTGACGCCGTATCTGGTTTAGTGATTAAAGATCATGCTTTAGATTCATTTAAAGATATAACTAAATTGTTGCCTGGAATTACAATGGCGGTACGTAATGATCCTCGTTCGTTAGGTTTTATGATTCGTGGGATTGGTTCACAGCAAACTCATATTGGTGTAGAACCTAGCTCCGCTGTTATTGTTGACGGTGAAGTAATGGCAAGAAACTCATCATTACATGGTGATATGGGTGATATTGACCAAGTAATGGTTCTCAAAGGCCCACAAGGTACTTTATTTGGTAAAAATACAGTAGCAGGTGCCTTAGTTGTTAATAACTCTAGGCCCGTAATAGGCAGTAGCGAAGGTAATGTTAATTTACATATGGCGAATGCGAAAGGCACTGATGGTGAATATAAAATTAGTGCTATGTACAATGCTGAAGTAAGTAACAACTCAGCGTTACGCTTTAATATTTACAAGAAAGAGCAGGATGGTTGGATAGAAAATGTCTTAGCTGGTGGCCCTAATGGCGGTGAGTCAGATGGTTTTGGAGCTAAAGGTCAGTACTTATATCAACCGAATGATACTTTGGATATGTTATTTAGAGTTGAATATGCTGAAGCTAATTTTGGCCCAGGTATTCGTGTTTATAGAAAACTCGATCGTCCTATTATTCCTGAAGAAGATTTAGCTACTTTAACACCAGAACAACGAGAAGCAGCATTAACTACTCGTATTCATGAAATTTCTCAAACACCAGAAGGTGAGTGGAACGATAAAACATCTGCTTGGAATAATCGTGATTATGGCGGTATGACAAATGTAGGTGCGTCATTTGAACTAAATTATACTACACCTAATGACTATCAACTTACGTATCAAGCATTTGCTCGAAGCCATGATATGACGACAAATGAATCAGTCTCATCAACTGCGGTTAATACTGCTGCTCTTGCTTGGTCAGGTCCAGTTGAAACAGACACATATCAAACTGAGTTACGCATAGCTTCACCTATTGGAGGGTTTATTGATTATGTTGCAGGACTTTTTTATTACCACGCAGATATCACACGTGAAAGAAAAACCTTATTTTGTAATGATCGTGGTTTAGAGAATAGTATTATTGATGAAAACTATAATATAATTGAGTGTGGTGACACTAATCCTTGGGATGCAAACTCTGAAGCCATTTTATATCCATTTGATTTCTATACAGCAAGTGATGGAACTAGCAACCCTTGGATTGGTGGTATTACGAATAAATATTTGAAAAATAATACAATTATTAGTGATAATGCCGCTGTTTTTGGTCAAGCTAATTTACATTTTTCAGATAAGTTTAAAGGTATTATCGGCGCTAGATATTTATATGAAAACCAAGATTACAGCATTGATACTCGTATAAATGAAAGTGATGTTAATAGTGAGTTTCAAACGTCAGCAAAAGAAGTATCAGATACCGCTCTGGTTTATAAGTTAGCTTTACAATACTTTATCAATGAAGATGTCATGGCTTATACTAGTTATACTACAGGTTATAAAGGTGTCGCTTGGAACTCAGAAAATGACCTTAATCAGGAAAAAGTAGATGCAGATTATCCTCTTGCTGCAGAGACATCGACAAATATTGAGTTAGGTATACGTAGTGATTGGTTTGATAGTGCATTGAGAGTAAATGCAACATTATTTTGGGCGAATTTTGACCATTATCAAGATCGTGTTCGATATGTTGATGATACGGATCCTTCAGAATTACCTTTACTTGATTATAAGTTAATTGATGCAGGAGAGTTAAATTCACGTGGCCTTGATCTAGAAATTCAATATCAATTAACCGACTCTCTGAGTCTTCAAGCAAATTATAATTATTTAGATGCAACTTTTGGTGACAGTGAGGCTATGATTCATTGTACAGATGAGGTTGCCGATCAATGTACGGAAGAGCAAGTATTTAGACGTTGGTTTGATCCAAGTCTCACTTCGACTTATGCGCTATATAGTTTAAAAGGAAAACAGCTAGCTAACGCACCTCAGAATCAATTTAAATTGAACCTGGTGTATGATTTTGAAATTGCTGATTGGAATGGTTATGCACGTGTTAGCTATAATTGGCAAGATGATGTATCGCCAGAACATGGTGGTATAGAATCACACCCTGATTTAACAACAGAGGCATATGCTATAACTGATGTAAATGTCACCTTATTTGCCCCAATTGAGGGGTTATCTGTAAACCTTTATGTTAAGAACTTATTTGATAGACATTACTATGTTCGAAAATCTAATTATGGCGATGGTCAACAAGATTTAGCCATTGGTACTTATTTCTTAGCTGTACCTGAACTTCCAGGAGGCACTGCTTACGGATTAGGTTACTGGCGTAGTGCACCTGAAGCAGGTAATGTCGCGAGAGATTTCAATCGTTATTTTGGTATGTCAGTTAACTATGACTTTTAGACTTTTTTAGTCATACTTTATTGATAATAGAGACTCAGGTTCTTAGTCGAATCTGAGTCTTTTATACTAAACTGTTTACGCTACAAGGCTTGTTATGCATTCATCTAAATCACTATTAAAAGCGCAAAAGTACTTATTTGTAAACGATGAGTATTGTTTGACTTTAGTGGATAGATTAATTGATAAAGGCGATACCTCAAGTCAAGTATATGAGCTAAAAGCCAAGTGTTATCTTAATTTAGGTTGTCATCTTCTTGCCGCTGAATGTGCTGAAATGGCAATAAAACACGGAGGAGCGAATCCCTCTCTATACACAATTTTGTTGGAAGCGAGACTTAATTGTAGTGATCATCGGTATGTTGAAAATCTTATTGAAAAACTAGCAAATTCAACCGCTTTATATAACGTGTTAATTGAAGATATTGCTCAGTCAGCTCATTTAATTAATCAAAATGTGTTAGCAGAAAAGCTCTATTTAAAACTATTATTCACTGACTCTCATAACCATTTATATTTAACTCGTCTTGGTGCTATTTATCAAAAAATTGGCGATATGGATAAAGCTCAGTTTTATTATTTATCTGCAATTGAACATTCACCGCAATATGCTATTGCTTATAATTTACTCGCGAATGTGAGAAAACTAACAGAGCAGTCTAATCATATCGATTTATTGAAAAATGCTTTTGAACGCTCGGAACCATCGTCAGATAGTTATGCGCTTATCGCTTATGCTTTAGGTAAAGAATATGAAGATTTAGGTGAATATTCGTATTCATTTAGCCATTATAATGCTGGTGCTCAAGCGATGCGTCAACATATTAACTTTGATATTTCTAAAGTTAAACATGCCTTTAATCTAACAAAAAAATACTTTGACGAATATACTGCTGAATCAACATTACCATTAGATAGTATATTCAGTAAAAAACCAACGCCTATCTTTGTGTTAGGAATGCCTCGCACAGGCTCAACATTAATTGATCGCGTTTTATCTAGTCATTCACAAGTTGAATCCTTGGGTGAGCTTAGTTGCTTTAAAGAAAGCATGAAACGAGTCACTAATTTTCAAGGTGGGGAAGGCTTTCATCATCAATTTTATAGTTATAGCAAAGGACAAGTAGATTTTCAAAAGTTAGGTGAAATATATCAGCAGCTTGCTAAGCCAGTAAATACTAATTCATATTATTTCATTGATAAATATCCCATGAATTATATGGATCTTGGTACTATTGCTAAAGCTTTGCCTCATGCAAAATTTATCAATACGATACGAAATCCAATGAGTACAGTATTCAGTAATTTCAAACAAATATTCACGCACGGTATGTACAATTATTCCTATGATCAAGCAGAATGCGCACAGCAAACATTATACTATCGTGATTTAATGGCTTTTTGGCATAAGCAGTTTCCCGGTAGAATCCTTGATGTTCCGTATGAAGAGATGGTAGGAAATACTGAAAAACAAACTCGCAGTTTACTGAAATTCTTACAATTAGGTTGGGATGAAAATTGTTTAAACTTTCATAAAAATAAGAGCTCAGTAGCAACGGCTAGCGTGAGTCAAGTTAGACAGCCCATTTATAAGAGTTCAGTTGCAGGTTGGAAAAACTATGAACAATTTTTAGAACCCGCACAACAAGTTTTTAGCAATTAAGGTTAGGATCAATACATGTTTTTTAATGGTGATTTCAAACAATTAGGCCAATGTGATGTTAGCGCACTTAAATCACAGATAGACAATTTTGATGAAAGTTTATGGGATGAAGATAAAACACGCCAAAACACTTATAGCGTTCATAAAAAAACACAAACCATTAATTTGATTTTTGATGAAGATTTACGTCATGAAAATCCAACCGCTTTACCAATATATCATCAATTAGAAGAATACCTAATCCCTATTGAATCGTTAATAAAAGCTTACTATGCGCGTTCATTGAAGCTAAAACGGCTTGCTTCTAGATATGAATACCCTTATTTTATTCGTGCTATTCTTGTTCGGTTAGCGCCTAATAGTAGTATTTCAAAACATCAAGATCATGGCGAATCGTTATCGCGCTGTCATCGAATTCACATCCCCTTGCAAACAACAGAGCAAGTACTATTTTCTGTTGGAAAAACAACCATCAATATAAAAGAAGGGGAAATTTGGGAAATTAATAATCGTAATATCCATTCCGTTTTAAATCAAAGCGAACATTATCGTATTCATTTAATTGTAGACTACGTGATCCCTGGAGAAAAAGTGTTCGATTTACAAAATGTTTTAATTGCATAACTCAATAAATTATAAAATGAGAGAATAAAATATGACTACTGCACCACAAAAAAAAATAGCATTAAGCAAAATTTATACTAAAGATGTTTCTTGTGAATCCCCTAAAGGTGTAAAAATATTATTAGCACCGTTGAATAAGCCAACTGTAGTTGTAAACGTTGGTGGGAAAACAGAAAGAATTACCGAAACAGCATGGGAAGTTGAATTATCAATAACAGTGACATTAAAATCTGATGATAGTCCAATGTTTTTAGTTGAAATATATCAAGGAGGGTTATTTGAATGTCATGGTTTAAGTAATGAAGAGCTTCATCGAGTGTTAAATACAGATTGTATGGAAATTATATTTCCTTATGCTCGTGAAACGATTGATAGTTTAGCCGTTAAGTCAGGATTTCCACCTGTAGCACTCCAACCTGTTGATTTTTCTGCTATATACAATCAAGCCCTGAGCGAACGCGAACTTGAATCATAATGCTTAATATAACCGCTATAAAATTAAAGTTTGTATAGCATAGAGTCAATAATTATTCTGCTTTTATGCTTTATAAAATAACTTTAATTAATCATAATATGTTTATTAATGATAATACGCAGAAATTTTATGGTCATGTGAGTAACCGAGTACTTAAATGCTTACAAGTCATATAAATAGAGAAAATGACAATAGATAATATATCCCAAACAAACAATCTGCCTATACTTTATTCTCTTAGAAACTGTCCATATGCTATGCGAGCCAGAATAGCGGTTTTTAAATCGAAGCAGTCCATTGAGTTACGCGATATTGTGTTAAGTAATAAACCTGACGAAATGATACTTGCTTCACCTAAAGGGACTGTGCCCGTTTTGGTGTTGGATAAAAACGTAGCAACTGTGATAGATGAAAGTTTAGATATTATGTTATGGGCGTTGAAACAAAGTGATCCTGACGATCTCTTGCATAACCAACAAGCCAATGCCGATACAAATCCATTAGCTGATATGCTTAGTTTAATTGCTATTTTTGATCATCAATTTAAGACGAAGTTAGAAGCGTATCGATGTGCTAAACGGTATCACGAGGATAATATTACTGAATGTCGGTATGCCTGTGAAAAACACCTACAAATGATAGAGGAACGTTTAAATTGTCATACATTTATTATGTCTGATAAAGAAAGTTTAGTTGATATTGCTTTGCTACCTTTTATACGACAATTTGCCAGAGTTGAGCGCCAATGGTATTTACAAGCGCCTTATCCCAAAATTAGACAATGGCTTAATCGTTATTTACAAAGCCCGATGTTTTCAAAAGTTATGTTTAAGAACCCATTATGGTTAAACAGTCGTGAAGTTGTAGTTTTTGGTTAATATCATGATATTGGGGGCTCATTACTTGCGTTAGTCTTTTGATAACTGCTCCCATCATTTCCCCTGTTACCGTACTCGTCATTCCATAGATCAATTATTACGGAATCTCCTGGGGTTGGCTCTGTAGGTATGGGATCTTGAATCAAGTTCAAGAAACGACAGGAAATTCAGGGGGACTATTTATATATCTTATGGTGAATAGATATAATTTTTTTATTTAAACTTCACAAGCATTAAGATAGATTAACCTCAATTATAATAACATTAATTAGGGAACTCTATGAAACTAGCCTCATTAGCATTGCACCATGGTTATGATTCTGAAGCCACCACCAAGGCTGCAACAACACCTATTTACCAAACAACCTCTTACACTTTTGATAGCACGCAACACGGTGCTGATTTATTTGACTTAAAAGTGCCAGGTAATATTTATACGCGTATCATGAATCCAACGACCGACGTATTGGAACAACGTGTTTCACAAATGGAAGGCGGTATTGCGGGGTTAGCTGTTGCCTCGGGTATGTCGGCAATCACTTATGCCATTCAAGCTATTACATCTGCAGGCGATAATATTATCAGTACTAGTCAGCTTTATGGCGGCACTTATAATTTATTTGCGCATACCTTGCCAAGACAAGGCATAGAAGTAAAGTTTGCTTCAGGTGATGATTTAGCTTCATTCGATAAATTAATTGATGAGAATACTAAAGCCGTTTTTTGTGAATCTATTGGTAACCCAGCGGGTAATATTATAGATCTTGAAGGACTCGCTAAAATTGCACACAAACATGGCGTGCCGCTAATTGTTGATAATACCGTTGCAAGCCCTGCTTTGTGTCGTCCGTTTGAGCATGGTGCGGATATTGTTGTTCATTCATTAACTAAATATATTGGTGGTCACGGTACAACTATTGGCGGCATTATTGTTGACTCAGGAAAATTTGATTGGGTTGCAAACAAAAATAGATTTCCGATGTTAAATGAACCTGATCCTTCATATCATGATGTTATTTATACTGAAGCATTAGGCGCAGCAGCTTATATTGGTCGTTGTCGTGTGGTACCACTTAGAAATACAGGTGCTGCTTTATCACCACATAGTTCATTTTTGATCATGCAAGGCCTAGAAACCTTATGTTTGCGTATGGAGCGCCATTGTGAAAATGCGCTTAAGGTTGCTAAATACCTGAGCAACCATGAAAAAGTCAATTGGGTTAATTATGCGGCGTTACCTGAAAGTCCTTATAATGCACTTTGCCAAACTGTTACTAATGGTCAAGCGTCAGGTATCTTAAGTTTTGGTATTGAAGGTGGTAGTGAAGCAGGTGGACGATTTATAGATGCCCTTGATATGATTTTACGCTTGGTAAATATTGGTGATGCAAAATCACTTGCGTGTCACCCTGCATCAACAACGCATCGACAGTTAAATGCCAAAGAGCTTAAATCTGCGGGTGTCTCTGAAAATCTTGTTAGAATATCGGTGGGTATTGAACATATTGACGATATTATTGCCGATATTGAACAAGCGTTAGAAAAAGCTTAAGTAATGTAATCGAGCATATTGTATGAATGTGATGGCGCTTATGGGTTGATAGCCGTTATACTATAAGCACTTTCACTATTTTTTACAGCTCTGGGCAAATTAATGATAAATAATGACCTTCTTCGTCGTATCAGTACGATTTTAAACTTTAATGATGAAAAAATACTTGTCGTGTTTGCGCTAGGGGAATGTGTTATTACCCAAGAACAGTTAGCCGATTTTTTCAAAGAAAAAAATGACAGTGCTTATCAGATATTATCTGATAATGAATTAGCGAGCTTTTTGAATGGCTTAATCACTGAGAAAAGAGGTGCTAAGGATGACACGCCTCAACGTCAAGCTGAACAAGTATTAACGAATAATGCTATTTTTAATAAGTTAAAAATAGCATTTGGGCTTAAAGCTGATGATGTTACTAATATTCTTGAATTAGCTGGCTTAAGCTTAGGTAAATATGAGCTAAGTGCTTTTTTTAGAAATGTAAACCATAAGCACTACAGAGATTGCAGTGATGATGTACTTTCAACTTTTCTAAATGGGTTAAAAATACAAGCACAACAATAGTTTGCTAACCTCTCTTTTATAAGCGGCTTTACGTTGTAGTCGCTTTATTTATTATAACTAACGTTTTTACTCTTCTGGACCTACATGTCATTTTCAACACTTGGATTATCTGAACCCATTTTAAAAGCAGTTGCTGATTTAGCTTATACAGAGCCTACTGCTATTCAAAAGCAAGCAATACCTGTTGTATTGTCCGGTAAAGATCTTATTGCTGGTGCGCAAACAGGTACAGGTAAAACTGCGAGCTTTGTTTTGCCTCTTTTAGAGCAGTTACATACAAAAAAAGTAAATACAGATCGTAAGTTACGTGGTAAACGTATACGTGCGCTTATATTGGTGCCTACACGTGAATTAGCGGTGCAAGTTGAGTCAAGTATTAGTTCATACAGCAAATATTTAACCTTAAGCTCTATGGCTATGTATGGTGGTGTTGATGCAGAGCCACACAAGCAAAGACTAATATGGGGAGTTGATATTATTGTTGCAACACCCGGCAGGTTATTAGACATGGCACATCAGCGTGCTTTACATTTTGATGAACTTGAAATGTTAGTATTAGATGAAGCTGATAGAATGCTTGATATGGGTTTTATTGATGACATCAATAAAATCATTGAACGCTTGCCTACACAACGTCAAAATTTATTGTTTTCTGCTACTATTTCAGATGATGTGCGTGCCCTAGCTAAAAGAACCATTAATCGTCCGGTAGAAATATCTCTTGCTCAAAATAATGCTTCAAAGCCTAAAATTGAACAATGGTTAGTTACTACCGACAAAGGTAATAAATCCGCATTATTAAGTCATTTAATAAAAGATTTACAATGGCAGCAGGCGCTTATTTTTATTGAAACAAAACATGGTGCAGCTAAATTAGTAAGTCAGTTAGAAAAGCGTGACATAAAAGCAGAAGCTATTCATAGTGGAAGAACGCAAGCCGTTCGTGAACAAGTATGGAACGACTTTAAATCAGGGAAAATTCAATATTTGGTTGCAACCGGTATTGCTGCACGTGGTCTTGATATTGGCGCACTTGAACGCGTAGTTAATTATGATCTACCTGATAATGTTGATGATTATATTCACAGAATAGGCAGAACAGGTCGAGCTGGAGCGTCTGGAGAAGCGGTATCCTTTGTTTCAAAGGATAACTTTAGAAATTTATGTGCTATTGAAAGCAGGTTAGGACATGTGATTAACCGAAAAGAATTTGAAGGCTTTGATGTGAAAAAAGTCGTTCCGGTGTCTATTTTGAATTATATACCTAAAAGTAAGCGGAGCTAAGCATAAACGTACCTAAGTATAAATGCTCCTAAATAAGGTACTCAATAAAGATTTTCAATAAGTTAACGTAACGAATAAGTGGCCCTAAAACTCATTTGAATAAGGGAATTGTATGAACAAATCATTCAATAATAAACGATTGTCAATTATATTAGCCGTATTGGTTTTATTGCTTACACTTGTGATTACGCTTTATTCTCATGAACCCAAGGTCCCTGACTTTAACGAATACGCCGCAGGTACAGAAAGAAAATCAGCGTTTTTTAATTACTTTATTCCATTGATTAATGAAAAGAACGCCAAGATAAAAAACAAGAGAAAACAGTTACTTTTATGGTCAGAAAATAGAAATAATATTAGCTGGTGGGATAAACGTAAGGTTGCTAATTTAGCTATTCAATATAGAGTAACGGACGTCACTATTGACGATGATATTTTTTGGCAAAAACTACTTAAGCGTGTTGATGTATTACCGCCATCACTTGTATTAGCACAAGCTGCTAATGAAAGTGCTTGGGGAACTTCAAGGTTCGCTCAACTCGGTAATAATTATTTTGGTCAATGGTGCTTTGAAAAAGGTTGTGGTCTTGTGCCTAATAAAAGAGATTCAGGTAAGGCCCATGAAGTTGTTGTTTTTGACTCACCTGAACAGTCACTTGAAAGCTATATGAAAAATTTAAATAGCCATCCTGCTTATCAGTCATTACGAAATATTCGGGCACAACAAAGAGCTGACAAACAGCCGATAACAGGGCTTGTTTTAGCGGAAGGTTTAAGTCGTTACTCTGAGCGCGGTATGGAATATATAACAGAGCTACGTGCAATGATTAAATTTAATAAACTTACTCAATATGATCAAAGCCAAGATATTCAGTAACATTTAAGCAATATTCTTCTCGGGTTATGTATGGGCTAACAAAGATGGTTCATGCTAAACTATTTCACCGAATTTGGTTTAATGATCAAATTAAATGTTTTAACGCACTTTTTAAATAAAAGTTTTAATACACACTTTACTATAGAAACAATACTATGATTATGTCGCTCATACGCTGGCCAATTGGTCGCCTTATTTTATTACTAAACTTTATTTTTTCACCAAAATCACCAAAAAGAACCGTTGAAGAACAGAAAAAAGTTGATGAGAATACTAAAAATTTAAGTTTGTACCAACTACCTAGTTGTCCTTTTTGTGTAAAAGTACGCCGTACAATTAAGCGTGAAGGTTTAAACATAGAATTGCGTAATATTAACCAAAAAAATGATTACCGTGAAGAGCTTATTCGTGAGGGGGGCAAGCGTACTGTGCCTTGTTTACGTATTGAAAAAAACAATGGTGAAGTACAGTGGCTTTATGAATCAAGTGATGTCATTACGCATTTACAACAGTTAGTAAAAACAGCATAGTTTTTCTTTTAATAATAATATCTCTCAGTTTAAGCAGTAAATGATTGTTTAAAAAATTTAGTCAGTAATCGAGATAATTGAAATTATTTCCGCTGTATCAGTGTCTACTATTTCATGTGCTTTAATATGAACCATTAGATACTGATATGCTGATTAATATCCCGACAAAAAACACCCTAAAAGATTGCAACGTTACCGATGAATCGGTATATCTTGAACGTCGAAGTTTATTGAAAAAAATGGGGTTCCTAGGCGCGAGTGCAGTAATGAGTTCTGCCATTACCTCTAAAGCTCAAGCTGGCTTTTTTTCAGACGATGAAAAAGAGAGCGTGAGCTTTCAAACCAAAGCGCTCAATTTCAGTAAAGACTCAACAAATGAGCACCTACTTAGAACGCCTGAAAACAAGGTGATTTCACATAATAATTTTTATGAATTTGGCGCTCAAAAGGATCAACCTTTAGCGCTGTCACAAGGCTTTGATGTTGACCCTTGGCAGTTAAAAATATCAGGCGAATGTGATAATCCAATAACGCTTGATTATAACAACTTAACTAACATGTTTAATTTAGAAGAGCGTATTTACCGTTTGCGTTGTGTTGAAGCCTGGTCAATGGTTATTCCTTGGATTGGTTTTTCTTTAGCTGATTTACTTAAAAAAGTAGCGCCTAATTCTCGTGCTAAGTATGTGGCTTTTGAAACCTTGTATGATCCTAAACAGATGCCAGGGCAAGCCGACAGACGTTTAGGTGGTGGTCTTATTTTCCCTTATGTAGAAGCTTTACGTATAGATGAAGCTATGAATCCATTAACGTTAATGAGCGTAGGCTTATATGGTAAAACACTGCCTCCGCAAAATGGCGCACCTATTCGTTTGGTTGTTCCGTGGAAGTACGGGTTTAAAAGTATTAAATCAATTGTTGGCATTAAATTACTTGAGCATAAGCCACTAACCACATGGAATAAATTGGTACCAAAAGAATATGGTTTTTACGCTAATGTTAACCCTAATCATGATCACCCAAGGTGGAGCCAAGCGAGTGAACGTAGTATAACAACGGGAGGACTTTTTTCGCGTAATCGAGTTGCAACACTACCTTTTAATGGTTATGGCGAAGAAGTTGCTGATCTTTATAAAGGTATGGATTTATCAAAAAACTTTTAATGTATATGATTACTTTCTACAAACATAAGCTGTCTAGATAATATGAAAAATAATACTAAAGTGTTTTTATTAAAAGTACTTATTCACTTAGGTGCTTTGATACCATTAGTTAATTTATATTTCTTAGCTTTTAATGATGAATTAGGTGCAGATCCAGTTGAAAGTGTTATTCATTTTACCGGTATAGGTGCGTTTAATTTATTGTTACTAACGTTAAGTGTTACGCCAATCGCTCAAATAACTAAACAAGGCTATTTGTTTAACGTTAGACGCTTACTCGGACTTTATGCTTATACTTATGCTTTATTTCACTTAGTTAACTTTTTATCTTTTGAAATACAATTTGATGGCGCATTATTTATTAGTGAGGTATGGAAACGTCCATATATTACCATTGGTATGGTGGCTTTCTTTTTATTAACAGCGTTAAGTATTACTTCTATAAATAAGTTAAAACGTAAAATGGGTAAATCATGGCAAAGTCTTCATAATGTTAGTTATATCATTATTCTACTGGTCTCAATCCATTTTTATTGGTCAGTTAAGTCAGAATTAACATCGCCTTTGTTCTATTTCGCGATAGCAATCATGTTACTGTTATTTAGATATAAAAAAATTAAGCGGCTACTTTTATCTAAGTTTAACTAAGTTTAACTAAGTTTAACCAAGTTTATCAACTTCGGCTTTACCTAGGTTTTATTGATCCATTTAAATATTGATTCATTAAATATTAAGAATGCTCCTCAGTAAACTATCTCAATTTTTATACCATTGGTCGTAATTCTGTCTCAAACACGCTACTTACAGCGCTAAGGGCTTGTCGTTACTGGTCAAACATAATATTCTTTTTAGGTCTAAACTATTCTATTTATCCGATCTCGGGTTATTTTATATCAAAGCTAAAATAATCTGCTTATATTTTTTAGCTAGGAAAAACCCACTGATACAACTGAATAGCCATGAAAAATAATAATAGCTGTTATTTACCTAAAGGAATAAACATGAAAAAAATACCTTTTAAGCTGAGTTTAGCTTTGACCGCAGTGTCACTTACATTGACTGCGTGTTCACCCAACGAAAAACAAGATGATAAAGTCACGATAAATAAAAATCCATTCCCAAGCACTTATAAAGTATTACCACAACAAAACACCTTATTTACTAATGCCACTGTATTAAACGGAATTGGCGAGCGTATGGATAATGCAGATGTTCTTATTATTGATGGTAAAATTAAACAAGTTGGTGTTGATTTAACGGCAACAAATGTAGAGGTTATTGACGCACAAGGTAAATGGATAACGCCTGGTATTATTGATGTACATTCTCATCTCGGTGTATACCCAAGTCCTAGTGTTGAATCACATTCTGATGGCAATGAAATGACCTCGCCCAATACCTCTGAGGTATGGGCTGAGCATAGTGTTTGGCCACAAGACCCTGGTTTTGAAGCTGCGAGAGAAGGCGGAATAACGACTTTGCAGATTTTACCTGGTTCAGCCAATTTATTTGGTGGCCGTGGTGTGACTTTACGAAACGTTCCTGGCCATACTATGCAAGCGATGAAGTTTGCTGATGCGCCTTACGGTTTGAAAATGGCGTGTGGAGAAAATCCTAAGCGTGTTTATGGTAGCAGAAAACAAATGCCTTCAACGCGTATGGGGAATGTTGCTGGCTATCGAGCAGCTTGGGCTGAAGCAACTGAATATAAAGGCGCATGGGCTAAATATAATAGTGATTATGATGCGGGGAAAAATCCTGAAGCGCCAAAAAGAAATCTAGAGTTAGATACATTAATGGGTGTGCTTGACGGTGAAATTATTGTACATAACCATTGTTATAAAGCGGAAGAAATGGCAGTAATGATGGATATAGGCAAAGAGTTTAACTATGACTCGGGTACTTTTCATCATGCTGTAGAAGCTTACAAAATTGCCGACGAATTAGCTGCAAATGGAAACTGTGTTGCCATGTGGCCTGACTGGTGGGGCTTTAAAATGGAAGCCTATGACATGGTTGATGAAAACGTAGCTATTGTTGATTCTGTGAAAAACTCATGTGCTATTGTTCATTCTGATTCCGAGACCACAATACAACGATTGAACCAAGAGGCTGGTAAGGTGTTATATCGTGCTATTGATAACGGTTTTAATCTAAAAGAAGAAGATGCGATTAAATGGATTACAGCTAATGCAGCAAAATCATTAGGCATTAGCGATAAAACAGGTAGCTTGGAAGTTGGCAAAAATGCAGATGTAGTTTTATGGAATGTTAATCCCTTTAGTGTTTATGCGCGTGCTGAACAAGTTTTTGTTGATGGCGCAAAAGTATACGATCGTTTTGATGAAAAATATCAAGCGAAAAGTGATTTTCTTTTAGGGCAAGAGTAGGGAATAACTAATGAATAATATTCAAACAAAAAAACGAACATTTACTTTAAGCTCTTTAGTAACAGCATCTCTTACCGTATTAGCGTTAACGAGTACTGCAGTAAACGCTAAAATAACGGCTATTACTAATGCCACAGTTCATACGGTTGCTAGCCAAGGAGTTTTAGAGCAAGCCACTGTTATTATTGATGAAGGAATTATTACTCAAGTTTATGCGAATGAGAATACGCCTGAAGACATTGAAGCCGATGAAGTCATTGACGCCAAGGGAAGAATATTAACCCCAGGCTTTATTGGAACCATGAACTCTTTAGGCTTAGTTGAAGTTGGCGCCGTATCAAGAACGCGTGATGGTAGGGATGAAAAGGCAGATATAACATTTGACGCTAGCTTAGCATTCAACCCTAAATCAACTTCAATTTCTTATACCCGTAAAGGTGGGATCACGAGTAATATATCGGCACCCGATGGCGGAGAAGGTCTGTTTGCAGGCCAAACATTTGCTGCTGACTTATCCGGTGATTTTTCGAGTATTATTGAAAAACAAAATGCAGTTATCATTTATTTAGGATCAGAAAGTAAAGGCTCTAGAGCGCAAAAGTTACAAGCGCTAGATTATAAGTTTGACGATGCTAAAAAAGCGTTAGCCACACAAAAAAATCAAACAGCGAAAGACAAAAAAGAGGCTAAAGAGCCAAGCCGAGATGAGTTAGTCGTTAATGCTTTATTAGCAGGAGATAAGCCCTTATTAGCTTATGCTGACAGAGCGACCGATTTACTTGCTCTACTTGCCCTGAAGAAAAAATATGGTCTTGATTTAGTACTTGTTAGTGCGAGTGATGCTGTACTTGTTGCCACAGAAATAGCAACCGCGGAAGTACCTGTTATTTTAAGCTCAATTGATAACCTCCCAAGTAGCTTTGATTCACTGCATGCTTCTTTAGCTAATATAGGTATATTAGCTAAAGCCGGAGTTAAAGTTATTTTAGCGCCCAAAGGTGAAAGCTACAATATAAATCAATTACGCTTTGATGCGGGTATTGCCGTTGCAAATGGTTTATCAAAAGCTGATGCCATTTCCTCGCTTACTGCTAACGTAGCTGATGTATTTAAACTTAACTCAGGTCGTATTGCTGTAGGTAAAAATGCTGATTTAGTTTTATGGAGCGGTGATCCCTTAGAATTAAGCACTAAAGTAGATGTAATGTGGATTAACGGTAAACAAGTTTCTACCAAATCACGTCAAGATGCCTTGCGTGATCGCTATACAGCCAAAAGCAACATGCCTAGAGCGTATACTAAGTAACCTGATCATTTTTAAACTACGATAAAATGCCAGTTTTAGATGCTTGCAAACATTATGATTCAGGCATCGCTATCTGTTTATTATTTAATAAGCAGATAGCGTGATGAATCTTCCTGTATTTTTTATCTATTCTGACGGTTCAATAGCTACCTCTGTTTTACCCATTAATTACTAGCATGGTGTAACCCAACATATCAAAGCAGTTAATTGATTAAGTAAAGCGAACTTAATTAACAGCAAACTAGATTCAATGGAAAAAATTAAAAAAAACAAATGACAACGCTGTCATTTAAGGGTAGGATGATTGCAAATAAAAATTTAATCAAAGTAGTTTATAGTTCTTAAGATAAGAAAAATTGGATAATTTAAATTAATTGATTGAATAACTGAGAAAAATTGAGGTTAGTATGCTCACAAGTTATGACAATAACAAAGCACTATTTTTAGGAATAGATGGTGGTGGAAGTAAGTGTAAAGCCATTGTTATGAATGACCAAAATGAAATTCTCGGCACGGGGATTTCTGGTCCTGGTAATCCTTTGCATGGAATAGAGCAAGCAACGGATTCAATTACAGAATCAGCGCTATTAGCATTAAAAGATGCAGGATTAGCACATATAAGGTTAAGTGAACTCTACGCTGGTGTTGGTTTAGCAGGAGTTAACTTACCGGTGCAGTTTAAACAAATACAAGAATGGAAGAACCCATTTAAAGGCTTATTTTTGGCACATGATTTACTTATTGCTTGTTTAGGGGCTCACCATAGTAACAATGGTGCAGTCATTATTTCAGGTACAGGATCTTGTGGCTTCTCATGTGTTGATGAACAAGAAGTTATCATTGGTGGGCATGGTTTTCCTCAAGGTGATATTGGCAGTGGTGCTTGGTTTGGTTTACAAGCAGTGAAGCAAGTATTGCTTTCTCTTGATGGAATTGCTGAAGATTCATTAATGAATGAAGTGTTATTAACAAAATTAGACTGTATTGATGCTACATCGGTGGTTGAAAAAGTAGCGGGAAAAACAGCAACTTATTTTGCTCAACTAGCAAATTTAGTGTTTGATGCCGCAGAGCAGGGCGATAACATTGCTATTGCTATTGTCACTGAAGGTGCCGAATACATTAATAATGTTGCTCGTGTGTTATTAACTAAAATGCCCGCGCGTATATCAATGCTCGGCGGTTTAACAACACGGTTGAAACCTTGGCTTGATCAACAGTTGCAAGAAAAACTAGCTGAGCCGTTAAGCCCTCCTGAGGTTGGGGCTGTATTGTTCGCTCGTCAAGAGCTGGCAATACAACAACGTCTAAGTGTAGTTCAAAGCGCATAGTTTAGTAGGCAGCGGTTAGATAATTGCTAGAAACGAGTCGATAACTAGCATAGCCACACTAGAAATATTTAAGGATTAGCATTACATGACACAACTTAGATTCCACGCCAAACGTTTATTTGATGGTCAACAATTTATTGATGATCAAGTATTAACCATTACTGATGGTGTTATTAGCGCGATAGATCAAAATATCAATGATGTAGACGTTGAAGCATCAGATTTAGTTGTGCCAGGGTTTATTGATTTACAAGTTAATGGTGGCGGTGGCGCTTTATTTAATGATTCACCTTCAGTGGATAAACTTGAAATAATTATGTCTGCCCATGCAAAGTTTGGCACCACAGCGATGATGCCGACATTAATCACCGACAAAGTAGAAGTAATGGTGCAAGCAGCTGATGCTATATCAGAAGCAATAGCCAAGAAAATACCCGGCATAGTGGGCATTCACTTCGAAGGGCCTCATTTATCTTTAGCCAAAAAAGGCACTCACAGTGGCGACCTTATTCGTCCAATTTCTTATGCTGAATGGCAAATATTATCACGTAAAGACATGGGACAAGTGATGGTTACTTTAGCACCAGAGACTGTTTCTGCAAAAGATGTAGCACGTATGGTTGAGCTAGGTATTAAGGTTTGTTTAGGGCATACCAATGCAGATTTTTGTACAGCCCAAAAAGCGGTTGATGCTGGCGCTACTGGCTTTACCCATTTGTATAATGCAATGTCACCATTACAAGGCCGAGAGCCGGGTGTCGTAGGCTGTGCGCTGTTAAATGATAATACTCAATGCGGTTTGATTGTAGATGGTCATCATGTTGATTATGCAAGTTGTAAGTTAGCTATTAAAACTAAGCCTGCAGGGGGAATATTTTTAGTCACAGATGCAATGCCACCTGTTGGAACCAATATGACAGAGTTTCCTTTATATGACAGAACTGTTTATGTAGATAATGGCAAGTTAACGTCAACCACTGGTGAATTAGCGGGTTCATCATTAGATATGGCTACAGCAGTAAAGAATACACACTTAGGTTTGAATATTCCATTAGGTGAGTCAATACGCATGGCAAGCTTATATCCTGCTCAATACTTATATGCAAATCAAAAGATGATTCGTGGGGAATTAAAAGTAGGTATGCAGGCTGACATGGTTGTTTTGAAAGAAGACTTTACTGTGTTATCTACTTGGATTGCGGGAGAAAAAATTTAATAAATAGAAATAAAAATTTATTTGAGTAGTAAATAAAAATAATTAAAAAGTTAACGTTATTTTAACGGCTAACATACTAAAAGAAGAGGAAGTTAGAGAAATGTCATTACCTATAACTGAACAAGAGCAATCCAATAACTTAAAGAGTAATGCACTACCTATGGCAATAGTTGCAGGACTATTCTTTATTTTAGGTTTTGCCACTTGGTTAAATGGCTCGTTAATGCCTTACCTTAAACAAATATTACAGCTATCACCTTTCCAAGCATCTTTGATCTTATTCTCTTTTTATATAGCGGTGACTTTTACTGCACTACCGTCTGCTGCAATTATTCGTAAAGTTGGCTATAAAAATGGTATGGCATTAGGAATGGTGACTATGATGACAGCAGGTTTGTTATTTATTCCTGCAGCTAAAACACAAATTTTCGCGCTATTTCTTTTAGCACAATTAGTCATGGGGGCAGGTCAAACGTTATTACAAACAGCTGTTAACCCTTACGTCGTTCGCCTTGGCCCTGAAGAATCAGCGGCAGCACGTATTTCTGTTATGGGTATTTTAAATAAGGGTGCTGGCGTTGTTGCTCCTATTGTATTTACTGCACTAATTTTAAGTGGCTTTGGCGATACAGCTAATACAGAGCTAACAGCAATAGAAATTGACGGTATGGCTGACGCGTTAGTTATGCCTTATTTAGGTATGGCTCTATTTATAGGTTTATTAGGATTTGCAGTTAAAAAATCACCTCTACCCGAGTTAGAAAGAGAAGCGAATGAAGGAGATAGTAAAGGTCAATTAAAAGAAGCACTTTCTCATCCTAACTTAGCGCTAGGTGTATTAGCATTATTTTTCTATGTGGCCGTAGAGGTGATCGCTGGAGATACCATTGGTACGTTCGCATTATCTTTAGGTGTCAAAAATTACAGTGTGATGACTTCATATACTATGGGCTGCATGGTTATTGGCTACATTTTAGGTATTATTTTAATTCCTCGCTTTATTTCACAACAAACGGCGCTAACCATTTCAGCACTCTTTGGTGTGCTATTAAGTTTAGGTGTTGTTTTTGGTGATAATAACTCGTTTGTAATCGCTAATGGGCTTTCATTTATCTTAGGTGAAGCACAATTCCCAGATACGCTGATCTTGATTGCATTTCTTGGCCTAGCTAACGCTATTGTATGGCCGGCAGTATTTCCTCTTGCTCTATCTGGTATGGGCAAGCTAACGAGTATTGGTTCAGCATTATTAGTTATGGGTATTTCAGGTGGAGCATTTGGTCCTTTATTCTGGGGACTGGCAAGCGGCACTTCTATGGGGCAACAAGGCGGGTATATTGTTATGTTACCTTGTTATTTATTTATTCTATTTTATGCCGTAAAAGGCTGCAAAATGAAAAGTTGGAAGTAGTTAGATAAACAATTACGACTGACGAAAGAATTCAAATATTGGTGTTTCCTTCTAGCCAGTATTTGTAAAAATCTCTGCGGTCAAAATCAATAATAACCATTATTTATTTTGAAAGTTGAGGGTGCGTTAAACGGTCATTTGATCGACCCTGAGCCTTTATGGTTCAGGGTTTTTTTATGCCTACAGTAAATAACTTTACTAATAAGTTATTCGTGTATAATCTATAACCATATTTATTACTAAGATGTTAATACTATGTCAGAGCTACAACGTAGAGTAACCATTATTTATTATCAAGACAATGGTTTAGAGCTACACCATACGATCGAAACCTTTGACCAAAACCTGTCAGGTAGGGTTATTATTCCTAAAGAGTTTAAAAAAGGTAAGTCTATTATTGCTGTTTGTGATGGGGAAGTAGAAATACTTAATAAGATTGGGGATCGTATATTATCGGTAAACTACACTACTTCAATGTAACGTAATTTTAAATCATTGTAAGAAGAGAATGTATAAATCACATGATTGTGAAGTATGGAAAGCTACAAATATTGTATTCTCCTAATCTACATTCTCTTACCTTACAATATTACTAATCTTTACTCTCTAATTGCTTATTTGTATATTCTAATTTTTTATAATCTTTGCCAGCAGCATCGGCAAGTTCAGTTGGCATATAGTTTTCATCGTGTTTAGCTAAAACTTCACTTGCTTCAATATGTAACTCTCCATTAGCACCTAATACAAGCGCACCGTTAGCAACAATTCCTTGCCCTTCACGGAATAAGTCAGGCAAAATTCCTTCGTAATAAACAGAAACCATTAAATCATTTTCATCAAAAGTAATTGGCATTTTCATATCAGAAAGCTTAAAGGTAACTTTTAGATTATCAGGATCACGTTTTACTGAACCAGGTACAACCAAGCCACCAATACGAATTCGTTGACCAATTTCAGGTGTAGTACCAGATCCCTCTTTACCCTGAGTTATTTCTGATGGCGTATAAAATAAATCGATATTTTGGCTTAAAGCATAAAGTACCAGCCCTGTGACAAATGAAATACCGATTAAAATTGAAGCAACTATCGTTAAACGTTTCTTACGGCGCGGATGCATTATATAACCTCTTTAGGTATGTTGGTTTGAGTCTTATTACGTTGTGCACGTAATTCGCGTAATTTATTTTCTCTTTGCTGGCGTATCGCAATGTTTTTAATAACTTGTTTATGACCATAAATGGAATTATAAATCAGCGCCAAAATTAGCACTGCTGATATACCAAAAGATAACCACACATAAAAACCATAGCCACCCATCTCTAAAAAAGCACTAAAACTGTCAAATTGCATTATTTATTCTCCAAAGCGTTATTGGAAAGGCTCTCTTCTAAAGCTAATGCTTTTACCCAAGGCCTTATACTATTGCGAATTAAAATTTCACTTCGAAAACGTATACAAACAATTGTCGCTACTAATAAAGCAAAACCTAAAAAGCAGAATACAAAAGGCCAAAGCATTTCAACTGACATTGATGGTTTGCCCAAATTGCTGACTGTTGAGCCTTGATGTAAAGTATTCCACCATTCAACTGAATATTTTATAATAGGTAAGTTAATTACACCTACTAGTGTTAAAATTCCAGCGGCTTTACCTGCTAGTGCTTTGTCTTCAAAAGCATTGTGAAGTGCGATAACCCCTAAATATAAAAACAACAAAATAAGCTCAGAGGTTAATCGAGCATCCCATATCCACCAAGTTCCCCACATAGGTTTACCCCAAGCAGAACCTGTAATTAAAGCTATAGCAGTGAATATAGCGCCAACAGGGGCCATTGCAGCAGCAGATGCATCGGCCAATTTAAATTGCCATACTAAAGAAGTGAAAGCCGCAATGGCCATACCTAAATAAATCCCCATAGACAACGAAGCAGCAGGTACATGTATATAAAAAATACGAAAGCTATCACCTTGCTGATAATCAGCAGGCGCAAAAGCTAATGCCCAAGTAAGGCCAATAGATAAAAACAATATTGTTAATGCGCTAAACCAAGGAATAACTCTTCCAGTTAAGTGATAACTCACTTCTGGGTTAGCGTAGGGATGTAACCATTTCCACATAAGTATGCTCTTCTCTTTTACTAAAACTATTATATTTATTTACTATTATGAAAAAGCATCTGGTAATTAGGACAAATACCGTTATCCTGAATTTGAGTCAGGAACTTAATCAGTCAAGCTTATGTTAATTAGTACTTACTTTTAATGCAGCGCTAACTGCAAAGGGTGCCAGTGTTAGCGAACCAAAAAATAGTGCCGCAATTATAGCAAGTTGTCCGCTGTAAGGTAAGCCAAGGGCTGCTGTATCAATAGCGCTGGTAGCGAATATTAAAACAGGAATATACAAAGGAAGCACTAGTAAGCTTAGCAGTACACCTCCTTTTTTAATTCCTACCGTTAAGGCAACACCTATTGCGCCAAGTAAACTTAATACCGGTGTTCCTAATAATAACGTTAACATTAAAGCGCCATAACTTTGCTCATTTAAATGTAAAAGTACAGCGAGTAAAGGTGCGATTAAAATAAGCGGAAGCCCTGTTATTAGCCAGTGAGCAACAATTTTTGCAAGTACTAACACAAAGATAGGTTGAGGGCTCAACAACATTTGTTCTAGCGAACCATCATCATAATCTGACTTAAATAATCTATCGAGCGATAGTAACGTTGATAATAGTGCTGCTACCCAGATAATGCCGGGCGCTATACGACTTAAGGTTTCTGCTTCTGGTCCAATACCTAACGGAAATAAGGTGATCACAATTACAAAAAACAAAAGAGGGTTAACAATGTCATCTTTATGGCGCATTGCAATGGTTAAATCACGCTTAAGTACTAGTGAAAAAACAGCACGATATGACAAGTTAGCTATAGTCATGTAGTTCTCTATTTTTATTTTGGTCTATTTTACCTTTATTAAAGTACATTTATAATTACTCAACTATATAGTCTAAGGTTATTTTTTTTATTTTGGACTGCTCGAATGTCAGTAAATCCTGATGCGTCGTTAAAACAATACAACCACCTTGATTAATATGAGCTTTAAATAATTGTTCTAAATCGTACACACCTTGTTTATCTATAGCAGTGAAAGGCTCATCTAATATCCAAATACGAGCAGTTGATTGATATAAACGTGCTAATGATATTCGTCGATGTTGCCCTGCACTTAAATGAGAAGCTAAACTGTCTTCAAATCCTGTTAAACTTACTTTCGCCAATGTTTGCTTTATTGATGCAACATCATTTTGTAAACCATGTAGATTAAGATTAAATGCTAAGTTTTCTTGTGCGTTCATTTCACCTTTTACGCCCGGTAAATGTCCTAGGTAAAGTAATGCTTGATGGAACTCTTCGCGTGATTGATTTATCCGTTTATTGTTAAAATAAATATCGCCTTCGTAAGGCTGAGACAAGCCAGCTAAAATACGAAGTAAGCTTGTTTTTCCTGAGCCATTAGGCCCTTCAACTTGTACTATGTCACCCGCGTTTATTTTAATATCTAGTTGATCAAACAATAAGCGATCTTCGCGAATACAAGTTAAACTTATCGCGCTAAGTAAAGGGGCATCGCTGGCGTTGATGTGATTTTCTGACAAAGTAGAAGCTTCTCTGTTAGTTAATAAATTAATATCTTAATTTAGCAATTTACATTACAACTAAATTAAACTGATGTTTGTCAGTTCATTTTGAATTAGATTATATTATGTCCATAGGGCATATCATAACATAGCAATAGTTAGAATTAGCAAACATAGTTACTTGATAATTTGTAACATTAAGAAACAATTATCAAATGATTTTGAGTAAAGCATTTGATCTTTTCATCGATAAAAGTGTGCTAGAATTGCGCAACTATTATGAGTTAGTACTTTTTTGTTATTTATGCTTGAGCACAAATAAAAATAATTATGTGTATACGGAGAAATAAATGAATCCCCAAATTTTACCTGAGCTGATGCCTGAATTAGGTCATATCGCTTTGGTTATAGCCTTTGCTTTTTCATTATGCTTGAGTATTATTCCAATGATTGGTGTATACAGTACTCAACATAAATTAATGAACTACGCTAAACCACTTGCCTTTGGTATGTTTGTTTTTACCGCAATTAGTATCGTGATTTTAGCTTATAGTTTTGTCGTTGATGACTTTTCTATTAAATATATTGCAAACCACTCAAATACGCATTTACCTTATTATTTTAAAATAAGTGCTGTTTGGGGCGGACACGAAGGCTCATTACTCCTTTGGGTTTTTTCTTTAACTGCATGGACTATGGCGGTTGCTCAATTTTCAAAAAATGTAGAACAAGAATTTATTGCCCGTGTGCTTTCTATTATGGGGATGGTTTCTGTTGGATTTATTGCCTTTACATTATTAACTTCAAACCCTTTCGAACGTCTTTGGCCGAATGTCCCGCTTGAAGGGCGTGATTTAAATCCATTACTACAAGATGTTGGTTTAATTATTCATCCACCATTATTGTACTTAGGTTATGTTGGATTCGCTGTCGCTTTTGCTTTTGCCGTAGCTGCGCTAATGTCAGGTAAAATGGATGCTGCTTGGGCTCGTTGGTCACGTCCTTGGACTATTGGTGCCTGGGTGTTTTTAACATTAGGTATTGCATTAGGTAGTTGGTGGGCATATTACGAACTTGGCTGGGGTGGTTGGTGGTTTTGGGATCCTGTTGAAAATGCTTCTTTCATGCCATGGTTAGTCGGCACGGCGTTAATTCATTCTTTATCTGTCACTGAAAAACGGGGTACATTTAAAAACTGGACAATCTTACTTGCTATTTTTACTTTTAGCTTAAGTCTATTGGGTACCTTTTTAGTACGTTCTGGTGTTATAACCTCAGTACATTCTTTTGCTGCGGATCCATCTCGTGGCGTGTTTATTTTAGTATTATTAGCGATTGCTGTTGGTGGCTCATTAACCTTATATGCATTTAGAGCAAGCAATGTTGCAAGCTTCAGCCGTTTTGCACTTTATTCACGTGAAACCGCATTACTGTTATGTAACATTATTTTAGTTGTTGCTGCTACAACGGTATTACTTGGTACACTTTATCCTCTCTTAGTTGATGCTTTAGGTTATGGAAAAATATCTGTAGGACCTCCATATTTCAATGCCGTCTTTGTTCCTATTATGAGCATATTATTTGTCATTATGGGGATTGGCCCCCTAATTCGCTGGAAGAAAGCCAAAAAAGGTGAGTTACGTAAGCAGCTAATTAAGCCATCGGTATTTAGTATCGCATTTGGTTTGTTATTCCCTGTTATTTATGGCGGTGAATTTGATGTACTCGTTGCTATGGGCATGACATTAGCTGCATGGGTATTTCTTGTGGTAGTTAAAGACTTAATTAATCAATATAAACTTAGAGCAAAGTTAAGTTTGGGACAATGGGGCATGACAGTCGCACATGCTGGTATTGCGGTAACTATTGTTGGTGTTACTTTAGTGTCAAGTTATGAAAGTGAAACCAATGTTAAAATGCACCTACATGAAAAAGTAGAAATAGCCGGTTATAACATTGAGTTTAATGGTATTAAGCACGTAGAAGGACCAAATTACATTGCTGAACAAGGTCAAATTAATGTTTACAATGGTGATGATTTCGTCGCTTTATTGAAACCAGAACGTAGAACTTATCGTGTACAAACGATGGGGATGACTGAGGCTGGTATTGATGGTGGTTTATTTAGAGACATTTATGTTGCTTTAGGCGACCCTCTCGAGGGTAACGCATGGGCTATCCGAGTTCATTATAAACCCTTCGTTCGTTGGATTTGGTTAGGCGCTATATTTATGGCGATTGGCGGTATTTTAGCTATGATGGATAAACGCTATAGAGTGAAAAGTCAGGTAAGAAAAAATGCTCTGAATAATAGTCGTGACAACCAAGAAAATATAGCAACGAACGCAAAACCTAGTATTAAAGCTGCATCGGAGAGTGCTTAAATGAATAAAGTTATCCGTTTTCTACCGCTGATATTAGTGATTGCGTTAGGTGTTGTACTTTATCGAGGTTTATCCTTAAATCCTGCTGAAATGCCATCAGCTTTGGTTGGTAATCCTATGCCTGACTTTGTATTACCTACCTTGTCTAATCCTAACGGCACAGTTACTAAAGCAGACTTAAAAGGTGATATTGTTTTATTAAATGTTTGGGCAACTTGGTGCCCAACCTGTAAGTATGAACATCCTTACTTATTTGAGCTTTCTAAAGACCCGCAATTAAAGCTTTATGGTATAAATTATAAAGATGAATTATTAGCGGCTAATGAATGGTTAACACATTACGAAGATCCTTATGTGTTTTCTATTTTTGATAAAGATGGATTACTTGGCGTAAAATTAGGTGTTTTTGGCGCACCAGAAACTTTTGTGATTGATCATCATGGCATTATTCGTAAGCGTTTTGCTGGTGCTTTAGACCTTCGTGTATGGCGCAAAGAATTTGAACCATTAATCAAACAAATTATTGCTGAAAAGCAAGAGGGTAAATAATTATGTTTAGTCGATTTTTATTTATTCTTGCCATATTAGCTACCAGTACCTTTATGGTTAGTACTGTGAATGCTGCGCCGGTAGAAACTTTTCAATTTCAAGATGAAGTGACTAAGGTTCGTTTTCAAGCGTTAAGTAGGGAGTTACGCTGTCCTAAGTGTCAAAATCAAAACCTAGCCGACTCTAACTCTACTGTTGCTTCTGCAATGCGACTAGAGCTTTATAACCTGCTTATTGAAGGTAAGGCGGATATTGAGATTGTTAACATAATGGTTAGTAGTTACGGAGAGTTTGTCTTATATCGACCTCGCGTAACAAGCCTTACCTATATACTTTGGTTTGGTCCTATACTACTCATTCTAATCGGTATTATCGTTGTTATTATTATTGTGAGAAAAAAACCTGTGGCAAAAGAAAGTTTAGCACTAGATAACAATCAACAAGAACAATTAAAACAGTTATTACAGCGTGATAGTAATGTGACAGCCTCTAGTGAAGCTACACCTAACGCAACTAAACAAGAGAAAGAGTAGTCAACCGTTATGGAAATAGTATTAATAGCCTTTATCTTTATTGCCTTACTTTTATTAATTGTTTGGTTGCCGTTTTTTAAAAAGACAAAAGAAAATAATCAAAGTACACAAGGTTTACGTGATGAAACTAACGTTGTGCTTTATAAAGAACATAAAACTGAAATTGAAAAAGATTATAGCGATGGCGCTATTGATGAAGAAAGTTACCAGTACTTGTTAGCTGAGCTAGATAAAGGCTTACTGCAAGATATTACTACCACAGAGACAAAACAACATGAGGTGAGAAGCACTAATAATTTTAGCGTTTTATGGCCAATATCTTTGTCTTTATTTGTTATTGCTTTCTCTGTTGCTCTTTATTTAAAACAAGGCACTTTAGACGCAATAATTGCCACACCAATGGCTTCAAACGCTAATCAGCAAGGACCACAGTCCACTGAAGAACAGCAGGAAGAAATGTTGGCGTATATAAAAAGTTTACAGCAACAAATAGACACTAATTCAGATGATAGCAAGGCTTGGTATAGTTTAGGACAGGCTTTTGTTGGTGTAGGCGAGTTTGATCTTGCTATACATGCATTCGAAGAGGTTGTTCGAATTGAAGGTGAACATGCGGATTTATTTGGAGCAATTGCTCAGGCAACATATTATCGCAACAATCAGCAAATCGACGGGCAGGTACAAACCTTAATTGATAAAGCTTTAGCGTTAGATATTAATGATCCATCAACCAATATTTTATTAGGTATGCATAACTTTATTTCGCAAGAATATTCTACAGCGATTGAATATTGGCAACGTATTATTGATGACAATAGACAAAGTGTGAATGTTGAAGCATTAAAAGAAGCGGTGAATGAAGCAAAAAAACGTCTTGGCATGGAGCCAAGTCAAGCACCATCAACAGCCTCTGCTGAAGGTCCACAACTAAATCTTAGTGTGAGTTTATCTGACGAAATAATGGCAGAGTTAGCGCAAGATGAAGATAAGGTTGTTTTCGTTTATGCAATTCCAACCGACGGTCAACGTATGCCATTAGCGGCAGTAAAATTAATGGCTAGCGATTTACCTAAAGTAGTGGTGTTAAATAATAGTACTGCAATGTCACCACAGAGTAATTTAAGTAGTGTGAGTGCCGTGAATATATTCGCTATTGTTTCTAAAGATGGTGGAGCAGGTATTAAGCCAGGCGACTTTAAAGCAGAAGTTAACAATATATCTGTTGATAAAACAGAGACTATTCATATTGTTATTGATAGTCTTGTTGAATAGCAAAACTAAATAAGACTAAAATGAAATCACGCTTTACAGCTAATAACAATAACGTTGGCGATAATAATGCCAATAGTAAAAAAGTTTTTAAAACAGGAGTTTTACTAACTAATTTAGGATCACCAGCTGCACCAACTACGGGTGCAGTGCGTAAATATTTACGTGAATTTCTGTCTGATCCCAGAGTTGTTGAAATTCCGCGTCTTATTTGGTTGATAATACTGCATGGTATTATCTTACGTATACGTCCCCAAAAATCTGCAAAGCTCTATCAAACTGTATGGACAGAGCAGGGCGCACCTTTACTTGTTATTAGCAGAGCTCAGCAACAAAAAGTAGCGGCACAACTACAACAAAAGTACGGACAGGATGTCATTGTTGATATTGCTATGCGTTATGGTGAGCCTTCAATACCTAGCGTATTACAAAAATTTCAACAAGCAGGCGTAGATAATATTGTTGTGTTACCGCTTTATCCACAATATGCAGGGCCCACTACCGCCTCTACTTTTGATGCGGTTAGCAAAGAGCTAAAAAAATGGCGTTATATACCTAATATCAGCTTTATTAATAGTTATCATAATAATAAATCTTATATTAATGCACTAGCTAATACGGTAATAGAGCACTTAAATGAACATGGTACACCCGATAAACTAGTACTTTCTTATCACGGAATGCCTGAGTTATTTTATCAATGGGGAGACCCTTATTATGATTTTTGTAAAATAACAACAGACCTACTAAAGAAAGAATTATTAAGTCGCTCAGACAGTAACTTATTAAGTGAAAAATTACACTTAACAGATGATTTTTTCGTGATGACTTTTCAATCACGTTTTGGTAAAGCACAATGGTTACAGCCTTATACCGATGAGACACTTGAAAGTTTAGCGAAAGCAGGGCATAAACATATTGCAATTATAAGTCCTGCATTTAGCGCTGATTGTTTAGAAACACTAGAAGAGCTTGAGCATGAAAATCGAGACATTTTTATTGAGGCTGGTGGTGAAGAATATCATTATATAGCGGCGCTAAATGATCGAGATGACCATATTCAAGCTATTGTAAATATTTTAGCACCAAAGCTTAATGCTATAAAGTGATCTAACTTGAATGATTAGTTAGTCTAAATTTCAAGACTAATAGCTCTAAATAGCCTCATGTAATAGAGTGCAACAGTCTTAATAGAATACTTTAAACGTAATTGAGTAATTGACACTGTATAAAAAATCAGTAAAATGTCTGTATGAGAAAAATAATTCATATAGACATGGACTGTTTCTATGCAGCCGTAGAGATGCGAGACTTCCCTGAATACCGTGATATACCTTTAGCGGTTGGTGGTGACGGACCTCGCAGCGTTCTTTGTACTTGTAACTATCAAGCGCGAAAATTTGGCGTACGTTCTGCTATGCCAGCAAGTAAAGCGAAATTACTCTGTCCTGAATTAACCATTGTGCATGGACGCATGTCGGTTTATAAAGAAATTTCTGAACACATAAGAGAGATTTTTTCTCGTTATACTCACCTTATTGAACCCTTATCGCTTGATGAAGCCTTTCTTGATGTAACTGACTCAGTACAATGTCATGGCAGTGCAACGCTTATTGCGGAAAAAATTCGCAGTGATATATATAATGAGCTAAACCTTACTGCCTCGGCAGGTGTAGCGCCAAATAAGTTTATTGCAAAAATAGCCAGTGATGAAAATAAGCCTAATGGGCAATGTGTTGTCACACCTGATAACGTTAATAGCTTTGTAGAGCAACTATCTCTGAAAAAAATACCAGGGATAGGACCTAAAACATTTCAAAAATTACAATCTTTTGGTTTTACTACTTGTGCAGACGTTAGAGCATCTTCCATTGCGAACCTCACCACTATAGTCGGTAAATTTGCGACTAGTTTGTATCAAAAATCCCACGGTATCGACAATAGAGAACTAGAGGTGAGCAGACAACGTAAATCGTTGGCGATAGAAACAACTTTAATGGCGGATGTTTATAGTGAAACGGAATGCTTAATAGTTATTGAAAAGCTATATCCTCAATTAGTCGAGCGGTTAGCAAAAGTTGAGGGTAGGCAAATTGTTCGCCAAGGTATTAAATTAAAATTCAATGACTTTAATCAAACTACGGTCGAGCAGCAAAGTTTAGCTGCAGAAGAGAATGTTTTTCATCGTTTATTACCTAAAGCCCATGAACGCGCAAAAGGGCGAGGTATTCGCTTAGTCGGTTTAACATTAGGCTTTTCAGAGCCGATAATTGAAAACAATGCTCAAAGTAAACAACTATCTCTTCTATAAAAATCACAATTCATCAAACAAATAACGTTGCATTGTAGTCTAGTTTATTGGTTTGATGAGAATCTAATATATAAATTAAGACAAATATTTAAGCTTAGGTCATTTGATATTAATACTTTTATCTTAATAATTTGATACTAATAATGTAAACAACTCTCATTGTTCACTTGTTTTAAAAATATTACTTATCAGCTCTTAATTGTCCCAAAATACTTGTATATTCAGTATTAATGCCGGATATGGTTAACGTTATATTGCTAATGAGTTAGAACAACAAGGTGTTTGTTCAACAATTATTCAACAATTGCAGAAAAATTGCGAAATTGATTGGTATCTTCAAGCCGAGCTTGCGTATAATAAACGCTTTGGTGAAATTAGGAGAGTAGATTCTCCATTAACTCAAGAAGAGCAAACCAAAAAATACGATTTTACAATATCGCGGATTTTCTACTGAGGAAGTCTTTGCGATAGTTAATGATAATTGAACACACAGATTGATTAAGGTCCCCATGATTAAAAGTACCGCCGAAGTTCGTCAAGCATTCTTGGATTTTTTTGCCACAAAACAACACCAAATAGTTAAAAGTAGCTCACTAGTGCCAGGTAATGATGCAACATTACTTTTTACAAATGCAGGTATGGTACCTTTTAAAGATGTATTCTTAGGTGCTGAAAAGCGCAGTTATACACGAGCCACTTCAGCACAGCGTTGTGTTCGAGCAGGTGGTAAGCATAATGATTTAGAAAATGTTGGCTACACAGCCCGTCATCATACTTTTTTTGAAATGCTAGGTAACTTTAGTTTTGGTGATTACTTTAAAGAAGACGCAATAAGCTATGCTTGGGAATTCTTAACAGGTGTTTTAGGTTTACCAAAAGAAAAGTTATTAGTTACCATTTATGAAACTGATGAAGAAGCTTTCTTATATTGGAAAGACGTTATCGGTATTCCTGAAGATAAAATTATTCATATTGGTGATAAATCTGCTGGTAAAAAGTATGAATCAGATAATTTTTGGTCAATGGGTGATACTGGCCCATGTGGCCCATGCTCAGAAATATTTTATGATCACGGTGCCGACATTTGGGGTGGCCCTCCAGGCTCGCCTGAAGAAGACGGTGACCGTTTTATTGAAATTTGGAATATAGTTTTCATGCAGTTTAATCGCCAAGCAAATGGTGATATGGATAAACTGCCTAACCCGTCAATTGATACTGGTATGGGACTAGAACGTATTTCTGCCATTATGCAAGATGTGCACAGCAACTATGAAATTGATCTTTTCCAAGCCTTAATTAAAGATACGGCTAATTTATTATCGTGTAATGATTTAGATAATAAATCATTACGTGTTATTAGCGATCATATACGCTCTTGCTGCTTCTTGATTATTGATGGTGTTGTACCGTCAAATGAAGGTCGAGGTTACGTGTTAAGACGTATTATTCGTCGTGCTATTCGTCACGGACATCAACTTGAAGCCAAAGAACATTTCTTCCATAAATTAGTAAAATCGCTTATTGAACAAATGGGTGAAGCTTATCCTGAATTAGTTCAGCAACAAGCTATTATTGAAAAATTATTACGTATTGAAGAAGAGCAGTTTGGTCGCACCTTAGATCGCGGCATGATTTTGCTTGAAGATATGTTAAATAACTTAGATGGCGACACAATCTCTGGCGATGATGTTTTTAAACTGTATGATACTTATGGTTTTCCAGCAGATTTAACAGCAGATATTGCTCGTGAACGTCAATTAAACATTGATCATAATGGTTTTGATATTGCTATGGGCTTGCAACGAGAACGTGCACAACAAGCGAGTCAATTTGGTACCGATTATAACCAACAATTGAAATCAGATCATACAACCAGTTTTAAAGGTTATAGCAGTCATTCATCTTCGGCCACTGTCGTTGAATTGTTTAATTCTAGCGATCAAGAGCCGGTGAATCAATTGAATGCAGGAGAGCAGGGCTTAGTCATCTTAGATCATACGCCATTTTATGCCGAATCAGGCGGTCAAGTTGGTGATAGTGGTTTATTACACCTTGATAATGGTGTTTTTGAAGTGGCAGATACCATTAAAATCGGTAATGCTTTTGCTCATCAAGGTATCGCTCGAACCGATATTGGTATGAACCGTCGTGTTAAAGCTGAAATTAATAGTGAACGTCGCGCTGCGATTATTAAAAACCATACCGCTACACATCTATTGCATGCTGCTTTACGTAAAGTGTTAGGTAATCATGTTACTCAAAAAGGTTCATTGTGTGATAGTGACAAACTTCGCTTTGACTTCTCTCATTTTGAAGGAATGACAGCACAAGAGCTACAAGATGTTGAGCTACTGGTTAATGATGAAATCCGTCGTAATCATGAAAGAAAAACAGAGTTAATGGACATTGACGAAGCTAAAGAAAAAGGTGCTATGGCGCTCTTTGGTGAGAAATATGATGATGAAGTACGTGTAGTTACCTTAGGTGGTTTCTCTACCGAGCTTTGTGGTGGTGTTCACGTTGAACGTACAGGTGATATTGGCTTATTAAAAATAGTTTCAGAATCTGGTATCGCTGCAGGCGTTCGTCGTATAGAAGCGGTTACAGGTACAGGTGCGTTAGCATTTATTAATCAACAAGGCGCCTGTTTAGCTAAAGTAGCAAGTTTAGTGAAAGCTGATGTTGCAAGTGTAGATACTAAAATTGAACAATTAATTAACCGCGCAAAAGCATTAGAAAAAGAAGTTAGCCAATTAAAGCAGGAATTAGCAGCGCAAGCAGGCTCAGACTTAGTGAGTAGTGCTATTGATATTAATGGCGTGAAAGTATTGATTGCAGATCTTGATGGCGTTGAAACCAAAGCATTACGCGGTATGGTTGATGAGCTAAAAAATAAAATGCAATCGGGTATTATCATGCTTGCAACAGCAAATGATGGCAAGGTAGGCCTAATTGCAGGTGTTACTAAAGACCTTATTGGCCAAGTAAAAGCTGGTGAGTTAGTTAACATGGTTGCTTTGCAGGTTGGCGGTAAAGGTGGTGGACGCCCTGATATGGCACAAGCCGGTGGTAGTCAACCAGAGAACATTACAACTGCTCTAGCTTCAGTGCAACCTTGGTTAGTTGAAAAGCTTAGCTAAATTAATATATAAATGTATCGTCCTACAATGTGATTACACACTTCAGGGCGGTTAATTTGTACCGAAGAGCCAATCAAGTAGTTGAATTGGCTTTTTTTATATCAAAAATTGCCTAATACAAGGCATTTATTTCAATAATTAGTTGTGCTAATTATGAAGTAAATAACGATGAAGTCAGTAAAATTTCTGCTAGAGGAATATTTATTAAGTCGAGTTCAGATTAACGAATATAGTTCCTTTAATAAAGATAATAGAGCTACTTAGCTAGCGCCTGTAAGCATATATACAGATAAACCTCTTTCTCTCCTATTAATCGCTTATGTACTTAATATAGATACATAGCAGCTCATTTAAACACGGCAAATTGTTATATGAAATTTTATATGATTTCTCAGCCTACAATACTGTTTAAAACTTATGGATATTGACTGCATCACAACCGATTATGTTATAAAAGTGTTAATATTAGCAAAAAAAAACTGAAATACATTGAAAAATAGCTTTTAGCTATATTCAAAGTAAATATAAGCTTGTTAGAATGACGTACGTTTTAATAAGTGATAAACATAGGAGTTTAATACTTATTAAAAGTGGATTTTTTCATAATACGGTCTATTACTTAAGGTGTATTATGGAAAAATAAACTATTTACATATATTACTAGCTTATATATTTATTTAGTGGTTCTCAATTTTAATGAAAGGAATGTATAAATGTTAATATTAACACGCCGTGTTGGCGAAACGCTTATGATTGGTGACGAAGTCACAGTAACAGTATTAGGTGTTAAAGGTAATCAAGTCAGAATAGGTGTTAATGCACCAAAAGAAATCTCAGTACACCGTGAAGAAATTTATATGCGCATTCAAGCGGAGAAGGATGACGGAGAAGATACAGGCAACGTTTAATTTTATGGACATTATTAACGTTCTAAAAAGCACTATTTCTATAGTGCTTTTTTTGTGCCCATTATTTTTATTCTTTAAAGTTGGCTGAAAAATAGCAATATTGTCTGAATTCTCAGCAAACAGAACAAAAACATAAATTAATTCGTAAAAATGTTTGACTTATTCTTAGGATCCATTAGTATTCGCATCCATTGGAGAGGTGGCCGAGTGGCCGAAGGCGCTCCCCTGCTAAGGGAGTATCTGGTTTATCCCGGATCGAGGGTTCGAATCCCTCCCTCTCCGCCATTATTTACTTTTTGTAATGTATGGTTGTGAATCTTTAGACTAAGATATAAAAGAAAGTTTATCGGTTAAGTACGATATTAAAAACATCTTAATTGCGGACGCGTAGCTCAGCTGGATAGAGTACCTGGCTACGAACCAGGCGGTCGCAGGTTCGACTCCTGCCGCGTCCGCCACTTTTTCTTTATTATAAAGTTAAAGTGGTATAATGTTAAAAACAGTAACTACTAACACTGTATAAATAAATTTTTAGATGGTGTAAATATAGTTTAGTTGAATAGATTTATTAATGATACTATAGAGTTCACTTATCGGTTAAGTACGATATTAAAAGCATCTTAATTGCGGACGCGTAGCTCAGCTGGATAGAGTACCTGGCTACGAACCAGGCGGTCGCAGGTTCGACTCCTGCCGCGTCCGCCACATTTCTCTCTTAAAGAGAAACTAAAAAACCAATCTTATGATTGGTTTTTTTTCGCCTGTAATTTGATAAACAATTTATACCAATTCCGATAATTAACTGGTCATTATGGCCCAGTCTCGGTGACATAGAGATATTACCCTTTTAGTATTACTTCTGAAGCTGTTCCAAGCTTCTGAGCACTTCTCAACAATATCCTCATAATCCTTGAAACAACGGTTAGCTATTTCATTCTGCCTCATCCATGACCACACTTGCTCAATTGGATTTAACTCGGGTGAATAGGGAGGAATATGGATGATCGTCAAATTGTTGTATTCGTCATCAAGATACTTTTGATGCCAACTGGCACCATCCATCAAGACTACAGCATGTCGTCCCTCTTCTGTCGCCTTTGAAATGAGTGCTAAGTGTGACGCCATCACATCCATATTACTTAATGGGGCTACGATAGCTTCTGTTTTTCCATTGGTGATGCAGACTGCGCCAAACAAATAAGCGTAGGTAAACTGCTGCTGTTTGATTGCCCTAGGGCGCGTTCCTTTTTCTGCCCACACTCTGGTCGTTGTGTTTTGCTGACCAAACCGCGCTTCATCCTGAAACCACACATCGACTTGATCAAGCGATATCGATAACGGGATCTTGGCGATCGTTTCAAATTGGAATTTTTTTAAAGGTTTCTTGTGTCTCAATGGATTGCTTAGGGTGCTTTGAACGTGTTGTTACCCAGCTTAGTTCAAGCTGGTGTAGTGTGTCGTATACATTAGATTTTTGGTAGACAACACCAAACTCTGTCGCAATATATTCTTGTACATCTTTTCCTTGAAGCCTACCACCACTCGGTTTTATAGCAGAATTGATAACAAAACTTTTCAGTTGTGACAGCTGCTTATCATCCAAAGATTTTGGGCGACCTGTATGTTTTTTTTCTTTAAGTCCCTCTAAGCCATCATGTAAATAAGTATGGATCCATTTATTAACGCTAGTGCGGCTAACTTTCAAGAAAGTAGCTATTTGTGTGCGATTTTTTCCATCGATAAAGTGAGATACAGCAAGCAATCGTAATCGCATTCTTGCATTACTCGTTGATGAAATAAGCTGTGATAAGTTATGAGTCATTTTAAGCCTTATATTTAAGCTTACATTAGATCACAAAATTATCGGAATTGGTATTATACCAATCTCACTACCTATGTGATCATTTCTACTTGCTAAAATCACCAACTACATCGTTATTTATTTAATAATTAGAACAACTAGTTATTGAAATAAATGCCTTGTATTTGGTAATTTTTTCTACGTATAAAATTGTTCACTTAATTAATGAAACTGGTATTATTTCTTTCATAATTAGAACAAGTAGTTATTGAAATAAATACCTTGTATTTGGCAATTTTTTCTACGTATAAAATTGTTTACTTAATTAATGGACTTGGTATTAATACCAAGTCCATTAAGTTAGTTCCCACTCAGAGCTTACCAGCGGTTTGAGAACAAATAGAATTTTTTACCTATAGTTGTTCTATATGAAGAGCCATTACCATTCTGTAGAATTATACCGATGAGTAAACATTTAAAGAGGCTTTTATGAAAAAGTGGTTAGTCATACTTTCTTTACTCGTTACTGTTACTTTTTTTGCAGTTATGAATAGTCAGTCAATTTCAGAAAATGAAAACCTGTGCACCGATTCATGGGAGCGTTTTATTAATGATAATGTTTCAACAGGAGATGGTCGAGGGCACGGTCCTGATCTTGGATCGGACGAATGGAAATCAGTCGTTGAATTTAAACTTGGTATTCGAGGAGATTCCAATATCCCTCAACGAGACACTAAAGCTTGGTGCGCTTATATCGATAAACTACTACGTAATAAACTTGCGGTTATTTAAAAGCGTAAGCCAAATTTTTCGTTCTTCTGTCCTTGTTTCGATAACCATACGAACAATAAACCAAAAGCATTCAATTGATGTTTTAAAACGCTTGAATTACCTTGTATAAAATATTGTAGAGATAAATAAATCATTATTAATTAGGAATGTTAAGTAATACAGATTCACCTTTATTTAGTTGTTCTCTGATTGCTAAGTCTGCCTTATATAACAATGGTACATGGTTTGCTCTATAAGGATTAATATAGAAACGCGTTGGCCAAGCATTAGGTGGATACTTTACGTCTTTTTTGGTTTGTTGTTCTGTTACGTCAAATGTATAAACATAAGGCAGTGCTTGATTACTTCCAGGGACTGTATCGCGAGTATCAATGTAGCCATCCCTAAAGTTAGCGCATGCGCCAAAATGTTAAATGTCATAATCCCAACGAAGTTAGAATAAAAGGAACGCCTGGAATAAAGACCAACCACCACCAAAATAAGCGAATTAATTTTTGTTTGTAAGGTTTCATCATTGCTAGCTAAGTTTGATTATTCAAATGGAATATTAATTCAAGTAAATAAAGGAGATATTTAAAGACTCCGTAAGGTTATGTTTTCAAGGTTAACAAGTAAATTGTTTTATGGCTCTTTAGTGTTTAAATAATAGTATGAAAAATATTCTTACTTTGTACTATCAGATAGAAAGCGTATGTGAGTTTATATTACTTATGCATATTATGCATAAGTAATGAATAAATTTATTAGGTGTGTATATTGTATATTATAAATAAAAACTATCCTACATCTCAGCTATTTCAGTATTTAATATTGTATACAATATCTTGTTATGCAAAATTACATGAATATTTAGTAAAAAAGGCTGAATATCCATCTTTTTACCTATTGACGCAGTATTATTTTTCTGAAACTGCAAAATAATGTTTGTTTTTCATAAATGGAGTGATTATTCTAATTTCACTAACTTACGAGTGAGAACAAAAAATGAACAGTATGGAGCATCAATTTATAGAAGCAGGTACACTTATGCTTGCTGGAATGGTATTTGTGTTTGCTTTTTTAAGCTTATTAATTATTTTTATTAATACTGTGTTGGCAAGATTGGCAGTGAGGTTTCCTGACGCTATTACACCCAGCAGAAATCATTCGAATAAAAAAAAGAATAAGGCAGTAAGCGGTGAAATCTCACCTGCAATAGTTGCTGCAATTAGCGGCTCTATAAGTCAATATCGTCAAAAACATTCTACACAGCATAAGTCAAAGAAATAAGGGTACAATCATGAGCAAACCATTAGGTATTACCGAAGTTGTTTTAAGAGATGGTCATCAGTCAATTCTTGCTACCCGTCTGCGTTTAGCAGATATGTTGCCAATTGCTTCAACATTAGATGAGGTTGGCTATTGGTCAATTGAGTCATGGGGCGGTGCAACATTTGATTCTTGTATTCGTTATTTAGGTGAAGATCCTTGGGAACGTATTCGTGCCTTAAAAAAGGCTATGCCAAATACAAAACAGCAAATGTTATTTCGTGGTCAAAATATTTTAGGCTACCGTCATTATGCTGATGATGTTGTAGAGAAATTCGTTGAACGAGCTCACCTTAATGGTGTTGATGTTTTCCGTATTTTTGATGCAATGAATGATGTTCGTAACCTTAAAACTTCTATTAAAGCAGCTGTTAAAGTTGGTGCTCACGCTCAAGGTACATTAAGTTATACCGAGAGCCCAGTACACACACTTGAAGGCTGGTTAACCATGGCCAAGCAACTTGAAGACATGGGTGCTCATTCTTTATGTATTAAAGATATGTCAGGGTTGCTAAAACCTTACGACGCAGCTGAGTTAATTACTCGTCTTAAAGAAACTGTTGCTCTACCTATTGCGTTGCATTGTCATGCAACAACAGGCCTAAGTGTTGCGACACAAATGAAAGCCATTGATAGCGATATTGATGTAATAGATACATCAATTTCTTCTATGAGTATGACATACGGTCATTCACCAACAGAAACAATTGCTTCTATTGTTGAAGGTAGTCCACGTGCTACTGGCTTAAATATTGAAAAAATGGCAGAAGTTGCTGCTTATTTCCGAGATGTTAGGGAAAAATATGCCGAATTTGAAGGCAGTTTAAAAGGCGTTGATGCGAGAATATTAACTGCACAAGTGCCTGGTGGCATGTTAACTAACATGGAAAATCAGCTTAAAGAGCAAGGCGCGGCAGACAAGTTTGATGAAGTGTTAACTGAAATACCTAAAGTACGTAAAGATTTAGGTTATATTCCGCTGGTTACACCAACATCACAAATTGTTGGTACACAAGCGGTGCTTAACATACTAACCGGTGAACGCTATAAGTCTATTACAAAAGAAACTGCTGGTGTACTTAAAGGTGAATATGGTGCAACTGCTGCTCCCGTTGATGCTGAATTACAAGCACGAGTATTAGATGGTGATGAAGTTATCACTTGTCGTCCTGCTGATCTACTTGACCCAGAGTTAGATAAATTATCGACAGAATTACAGTTGCTAGCTAAAGAGAAAAATATTGATTTAGCTGATGACGTTATTGATGATGTATTAACTTATGCTTTATTTCCACAAATAGGGCTGAAGTTTTTAGAAAACAGAAATAACCCGTCAGCATTTGAACCAATCCCAACGAAAGTAAGTGCTAAGTCAGTTGAATCATCTGAGCCAAAAGATGCAACAGCACCAGAAAGTTACGCTGTTAGTGTTGATGGTAAAATTTATAGTGTTGTTGTCGCTCCTGGTGGCTCTATTGACTCTATTACGCTTCCTGCCGGTGATGATGCAATTAAACAATCAGCGTCTATTTCTGCTGAAGAAACATTAAATGCGCCACTTTCAGGTAACATTTTTAAAGTAATTGTTAATGAAGGTGATTCTGTTGAAGCCGGTGATGTTGTTATCATTATGGAAGCCATGAAAATGGAAACAGAAATTCGTGCAGTTCATGCGGGTGTTATTACTAGTTTGCATACCAAAGAAGGTGACTCTGTTGCTGTTGGTGATGCTTTACTTAGCTTTTCATAGAGGATCTTATGGATTCATTAACTAAACTATGGCTATCAACAGGCTTAGCTAATTTTGAGCTAGGGCAAGTCATCATGATGTTGGTTGGTTGTGGATTGTTGTATCTTGCTATTGCGAGAAACTTCGAGCCGCTATTACTACTTCCTATGGGCTTTGGTGCGATATTAACGAATATTCCTATTGCGGGATTTTCTGAAGTAGGTGGCCTGCTACACTATATTTATTATGCAGGAATAGACACAGGTATATTCCCATTAATTATATTTATGGGTGTAGGTGCAATGACCGACTTTAGTGCCTTGATTGCAAACCCTAAAACTTTATTGTTAGGGGCGTCAGCGCAATTTGGTATTTTTGCTACGCTATTTGGTGCTATTGCTTTAAATGGTATACCGGGTATTGAGTTTACTTTAAAAGATGCTTCGGCTATTGCGATCATTGGTGGTGCAGATGGACCAACGGCAATATTTTTGGCCTCTAAATTAGCACCTGAATTACTTGGCGCAATTGCGGTTGCAGCATATTCATACATGGCGTTAGTTCCTATTATTCAACCGCCTATTATGAGAGCTTTAACAACAGAAGATGAACGTAAAATTGAAATGGCACAGCTTCGCCCTGTAACAAAAGTAGAAAAAATTATTTTTCCACTGGGTGTATTACTAATGACTATTTTCTTTTTACCATCAGCAACGCCTTTAGTTGGTATGTTCTGTTTAGGTAACTTGATGCGTGAGTCAGGTGTGGTTGATCGCTTAAGTTCAACTTCACAAAATGAGCTAATTAATATTACAACAATATTTTTAGGCTTAGGTGTTGGGTCAAAATTAAGTGCTGAAGCTTTCTTAAACGTTCAAACATTAGGTATTTTAGCGCTTGGTGCAGTAGCTTTTTCTATCGGTACTGCTTCTGGTGTATTAATGGCTAAGTTAATGAATAAGTTTTCTAAGGAAAAAGTTAACCCATTAATTGGTGCTGCCGGTGTATCTGCAGTTCCTATGGCTGCACGTGTTGCTAATAAAGTTGGTTTAGAGGCTAATCCTCATAACTTCTTACTTATGCATGCAATGGGGCCAAATGTAGCTGGTGTTCTTGGTTCAGCTGTGGCAGCAGGTATATTACTTGCCCTTGTAGGTTAAGCGGTTCTAGTTCTATGTAACCCTATGAACACATAAAGTTGAATTAAATTAAAAAAGCCGAGCATGTCTCGGCTTTTTTATGTGTAAATGCTAATATTACTTTTTATCCTAACGATACCTATTCCATATGAAATATTCTCTTATTATATGTTTTGCACTATTAAGTTTGTCGGGCTGCTCTACGTCTTCAACAGGCCGTAACCAAGTGGCGCTTTATTCTGATAGTGAGTTAAGTAAAATGGGCATTACTTCATTTGAACAAATGAAGCAGGAAATACCAATTAGTACAGACAAAGTAACGAATGACTTTGTTCTATGTGTTGCTGATGCCATTACTGAGAATGTGCCTGAATCTTTATTTTCTGGCGAATGGGAAGTGGTTGTATTTGATTCTGCACAAGTAAATGCATTCGCTTTACCTGGTGGTAAAATAGGTGTTTATACTGGCATCTTAAATGTTACTGAGAACCAAGATCAATTAGCCGCCATTATGGGGCACGAAGTAGGGCATGTACTTGAAAGACATTCTAATGAACGTTTATCTGCTAGTCAGCTATCAAATGTTGGTTTAGCTGTGGCAACAATCGCACTAGGTGCCAGTGATATTGATAATCAAGGGTTATGGGTTGCTGGATTAGGGATTGGTGTTCAATATGGCGTTATTATGCCTTATAGTCGATCTCATGAAAGTGAGGCGGATATCGTTGGACAAGATTTAATGGCTCGTTCTGGTTTTTCACCTGATGCGAGTATTCAGTTATGGAAAAATATGTCGAAGTTGAGTAGTGCAGAATCACCTGAATTTATGTCGACTCATCCATCAAATGCAACGCGCATTAAACAATTAACTGAACACTTAGCCGTTTCTCAGCCTTATTATTTATCTAAAAAAAGTGCTAACACGTTACCTAAATGTGTAAAACCTAGCGTTATTCCAAAGCCCAAGAGCTAAACACCAAGGTTTATTGTATTGTTTATTGTATCGGGAAGTTTATATGGAAGCAGGTTCCTTTTCCTAGGCTACTAGAACATGTGATCTTTCCATGGAGTGATTGGGTTACTAAATTGTAAACAATATGCATACCTAAACCACTACCACCTTGACCGCGTTTTGTAGTAAAAAATGGTTCAAATATTTTATCCATATTTTCAGGCGCTATGCCGCATCCAGAATCTTTAAACTGTATATTTATACGTTGAGCTTCTTGTTCAATATTTATCGTGATTATACCCGAGGCCTCTTTTTCAAACGCATGAGTAATAGCATTAATCACTAAATTAGTAATAATTTGTGCTATAGCGCCAGGAGAGGTTTTGATAACTAAATCATCAGGTGCATTCAGGTCGATTTTGCAGCCGCTACGTCCTGTTTTTGGGCGTAAGCTTGACAATACATCATTAATGTAAGCCTTTAATTTGAACTCTCTAATTTCTTCATTCGATTGATCTATAGCGACTTCTTTAAAACCTTGAATTAAATCAGCGGCTCTATTTAAATTTGATTGCAATAATTTTGAGCTAGCAGCTGCTGTTTCCACGTAATAAACGAGTGCTTTTTTGGTAATATTGTCATTTTGATAAAGTGTATGAAAATCATTTGTCGCATCTTCTAAGTGTGATGATGCTGTAATAGCAATTCCTATCGGCGTATTAATTTCATGTGCTACACCCGCGACTAAGCGACCAAGAGATGCCATTTTTTCTGTTTGAATTAATTGTTCTTGCGTGTTTTTTAGGTTACTAATTGATTGTTCTAGCTCTCTTGTTCGTTGTTTAACACGGTTTTCTAATTCATTCTTATTGTCTATTAGCGCTTGATTAGTCTGTTTTATTTCTACAGCAATAAGCCAAGCAATATAGCTTATAAAGCTTAATATAATGATTAGTAAAATAGCGGAATGTATGTCACTTTCTTTAGTCTCATTATGGATGTATCCCATCTCATTTAGGTAACCAATAGATAAAAGATTAATACCAACTAAGAGATAGAGAAAAAAAGCTAAACGATGGCTACCTTTTAGTAGAGATATCATTATAAGTGCAGGGAAAGAAAAGAGTATTTCGTCTCTTAAACCGTTATATATCCAAACAAAGGCCAGCAATATAACCGTTAAAAGTAAAAGAAGTATATTTGTGCCTAACTCAAGCTTATTTTTTTGAGCTAAAAAATAAACGGGCGTGATAATAATAATCGTAAATATAATGGCATAAATTATTTGCCGGTTATCAGTAAATAAGTATTGTATGGCGATTATAGCGAGAGCCGACTCAACAGCCCAAAATAGTTTAATTAACCTATTTTTAGGTATGTTTAGTGAGTCGATATCCACGGGGGTTACTTTATCCATATAATACTTCTGTGTTTGAAAATCATATTACTAAAGACGTTTAGTCAAAAGCTTGTTAAGGGTGTAGTTTAAAATTAACCCATTCATTGTTTTGTTTTTCAAAACACACGCGATCATGTAAACGATTTGATCGCCCTTGCCAAAATTCAATGTAAGTTGGTTTTACTCGCCAACCTCCCCAAAATTCTGGATGTGGTACTTCACCAGTAGCGTACTTTTCGCTAAAAATGGCCATTCGTTTTTTTAATTGGTCATCTTCCGTTAATTTTTGGCTTTGCTTTGATGCCCAGGCACCAATTTGACTGCCTCGGTCACGGCTATGGAAATAATCTGCAGACTCTTGTGCGGAAACTTTTTCAACAGAACCTTCAATACGTATTTGGCGTTGTAATACATTCCAATGAAATAGTAAGGCTACTTTACTGTTTTCATTTAATTCCTGGCTTTTTCTACTGCCATAATTAGTGAAAAAAACAAAACCTTGCTCGTCAAAGTTCTTCAACAGCACCATACGAGAACTTGGTTGACCGTTTTGGCCACAAGTACTTACTGACACAGCTTCAGGTAGCAATATGCCTGACTTGTTTGCATCTTCAAACCATTGCTTAAATAGCGGTAATGGAGTCGAATCGGTAGGTATTTCAGGTAAGGGCAAGGCAACACCTTGCCCAAAAGTGAGTAAGCAACGAAGTTTTTCAAATAAAGTCATAAGGCTAACAAGTTATCTTTGAAATAAAGTCTATGTTATCAGTATTTACAGTAAAAAAAAGTGATAATTTTCAATTGATAATGCTCATTTGTAGTAGCATTACCTATATTTATTATAATCAAATCTTATATCGAGGGGATTCGGCCATTGTGCTTTAGTTTTGTTCGTTGCGAAGTTGTTAGAATAAAACGTCTTTATTTTTATATAAAAACATAAAATTTTCGTTAATAAACTAAAGCTATATTGGTAGGGTTACCAATCATTTTCATCGTCTAATAGTTCTTTTAGTCTTTTTCTCTCCATTAATTCATCAATACGTTTACGAGCGAGCAGGTTTCTTTGTGCTTGCTCTGCCGCCTTTTTTTCTGCGAATTCAACAGACTCAATATCAATATCTTTATTAAGTGTTTCATCGTCGTCATTTATATCATCTAAAAAGTCATCTTCTACCATTGTCTTTGCTCTTAAAAAATATTCTATTCAATATCAACATAAGGGGCTAATGATACTATTTCAAACTTTTTTTGGAAGAACTTTCTATTTTATTTTATTGGTGTGCTAGCAATTGCTTGATAAACTATTGGCCTATATAGAATTAATGATATGAACTTATCTTATATGCAAAGTCTCGATTTCTCACCTTGGTTTAATTGTTATCAACAGCAAGCGTTGATGTTAAATGAACGACGCCTAATTGTATTGGTGGGGGATAGTGCTTGGTCGAGTTCTTTATTAAAAAATACTGATAGTGTTAATGACGAAAAGAGTAAAGAAACAACGTGGTTTATTTATGGTGACAGCAGCAATATTCAACCAAATATTGCTAAGCAGCGTTTTCGCGATAAATTAGGCAGCGAAAGCAATTTTGTAATCTTTCAAGATCCTGATTTATCTATTGATGCTTTTGCCTGCTTGTCAGGGACATTAGTGGCAGGCGGCATATTTTTTCTCTTAATAAACGATAAATCACAGATAACAGACAGCTTTTTCTATCAACGATTTTTTAACTTATTAAACACTTTTCCTGAACATGTGATTATTGAACAAAATCAATTTGTACTACCTACCTTGCTACCTACGTTAACAGCACATAAAGCGGTTAATGCTTTTGAACATAATGATGCATTATTAGCCTATAACTGTGTCACTCAAGAGCAAGTGGTTGCCGTTGAATCAATTATAAAAGTGTTTAAAGGTAAGCGAAATAAACCTTTAGTATTAACGGCTGATAGAGGCAGAGGCAAATCTTCCGCTTTAGCAATTGCGTGTGCCGAATTATTAAAATCGGCAACTAAAGAATATAATTTGCGATTAGTTATTACGTCGGCAGATATAAATTCATTAACCGTCTTCTTTAACCACTTGATTCGTTGCTTGCCTGAAGGCGAGTTTCAAAAGAGTAAGTTTACAGTGTTAAATGGCTCAGTGGAGTTCATTGCTGTTGACCAATTAATTAAGCAGCCAGTAAATGCTAGTTTACTGCTAGTTGATGAAGCAGCGGCTATTCCTATCTATTTGCTTGAACAGTTATTGTCGAACAACTCTCGCTTAGTATTTGCCACCACCATTCATGGCTACGAAGGGGCAGGGCGAGGCTTCACCTTAAAATTTCAAGGCACGCTAGCGGCTCAATATCCTCATTGGCAAAGCTTACATATAAATGAGCCTATTCGATGGCGAGTTAATGACCCACTTGAGCAATTAGTTTTTGAAGCTTGTTTGTTGAATGCTGAACTGCCAAGTATAGCGGATGAACCATCAATAAATGGCTTGTCTTCATTAGTCTTTAAGAAATTTAGCGCTATTGAGTTAGCGCATAATGAATCACTGTTTAAGCAAGTTTTTTCGGTGTTAGTTACTGCGCATTATCAAACTAAACCAAGTGATGTAAAAATGATTCTAGATAATGAGCAAGTGCAGCTTGTCTGTTTATTATCTGGAGAATTAACGAAGCAAAAAGTAGTCGCGGTTGCACTCTTAATTAATGAAGGTAGCTCTAGTTCTAGTTCTAGCTCTAATTCTAGTGCCATCTCAGATTCTACTATTATCGATAGTGAATTAGTGAGTGCGATTCAGCAATCTAAAAGGCGTTTAAAAAATCATTTTGTTCCGCAATCACTATTAACCCAATGCGGAATTGAATATGCCTTCGATTATCATTACATCAGAGTGATGCGAATTGCAGTACACCCACAACTACAACAGCAAGGCATTGGCAGTTATTTTTTAGATAAAATAGAAAGTTTTGGCAGGTTACAAAAAGTTGATTTTCTGGCGTCTAGCTTTGGTGCGACTAAGCCGTTACTTTCTTTTTGGCTAGTAAACCACTTTAAATTAGCGCGTATAGGTTTCCAAAAAGATAAAGCAAGCGGTGAACAATCAGCCTTAGTACTTAAAGCGTTGTCTTCAAAAGCTACGGTGGCACTTACGGATATAAATTCAACGTTCTACCGCAGTTTTGAATACCTATTAACAGATGAGTATAAGTATTTATCTGCCAAGTTAGTAGCATTAATCATGTGTAACTCACCTAAGTTAACTTGTGTTGAATTGAGCGAGCGTGATCAAGCGAATGTTGCCACTTTTGCTAAGGGATATGGGCAATATTCAAGTTGTGTTTTTAGTTTACATTTATGGCTTAAATTGGCTTTTTCTGATCCAAAGTTCGCTGAAGACGAAGACTTGTTGATATTCATCAATCGTATCTTCCAGAAACATAGCATTAATGATGTTTGTAATACTTATGGGTTTACTGGCAAAAAAGCACTTGAACAATTTTTGAGATCAAAAGTAAAACTCTTACTAAGCCGTTAATCCGCTAATTAGTTTCTTGCTTGCCAACCCCAGAATTTTTTCATACTCAAATATTCACAACGTTTATCATTACCACTTTCGCCAGACTTCTGACCACAAAGATGAATATCTTCATGGTGTAATAACCGGTCTACATAGTAATTAATTGTTTTAGCTAATCCACAAGTTGGGTAGTCTTTATAGGTTTCAATTAAAATGGTTAACCAACGTTCAAGCTGTAAAAATTCACCTGAGGTATTTAAGCGCATAAATATTGCTCCACATTTATTCCATCATCTGTACTGGTTGCTAATAAGGCTTGCCACAGAACTTTTTTAGCGCTTGCGTTTAAACATTTACAATCGCCACCATGTAACACTCCTGACTTAAGTAATTGATGTAGCATATTACTTGATAATTCAACTTGAACTTTCGTGGTATTAATGTCGGCGCTAGAAATTTCAGAAGTCATATCTCATCCTTTAATTTACATTTTCTTAATCCTTAAAATAAACCAACCACCAATTAAATGCAAATGATAATTATTACTATTTGTGAGAAGTCTAATGTTTTTTTGAAGAAGTCCAGTACAATAAAGTTCAGAGTAGTATAAGGATCAGTAAACTATGAGTGTTGCAATTTGTGTTGAGGCACTAACTAAGAAGTATAAAGATGTTATTGCGGTCAATAATATCAGCTTCAATGTTAAACAAGGTCATTGTTTTGGGTTGTTAGGACCTAATGGCGCAGGGAAAACAACGACGATAGAAATTATGGAAGGAATTATTTCTGCTAGTTCAGGTTCTGTTGTTTATAAAAATCATGAGAAACAGCCGAAAGAAGTAGATAACTATATTTCTCAACAAATAGGGATTCAGTTTCAACACACCGCTTTACAAGACTTTTTAACCGTAAAAGAAACATTGAATTTGTTTTCTGCTTTTTATGAACATACGTTATCACAACAAAAAATTATTGAGCTCTGCGATTTAGGTGATTTTCTAAATCGAGATAATCGATTATTATCTGGCGGGCAAAGACAACGCTTATTGCTTGCATTAGCTTTAATTAATGACCCTGAAATTATCTTTTTAGATGAGCCAACAACGGGATTAGATCCGCAGGCAAGACGAAATTTTTGGCAATTAATAAAAAATATTAAAGCGCAAAACAAAACTATTATCCTTACAACACATTATATGGATGAAGCTGAACAGCTTTGCGACGACATAGTGATCATGGCTGAAGGTAAAGTTATTGAGTCGGGATCACCGCAACAACTACTAAGTAAACACTTTAAAGAGGTTTTTATCTATTTACCTGCACAACAAGTTCCTGCTTCATTAATTCAAACTCATCATTGGGAAGTTGTATCTGATAGGGTTGAAATTACCACAAGCAACGTTGAACAAACATTATTAATGCTGATACAGAATCACGTTTCATTAGAGGGCCTTCATGTAAAGTCTGCTAATTTAGATGATTTATTTTTACATTTAACTGGCCAGTCTTTAAGAGAATAGAGCAATATGAATATAAAGCGTTTTTATGCGGTGTTCAAAGCCCGCAACATTGAGTTTTTTCGTGATAGATCATCGCTAGGCTGGAACTTAATATTTCCTGTGTTATTACTTATCGGTTTTTCGGTTATTTTTTCAGGGGATGGGCGTCCAGCATATAAAGTTGGCATTATTAATAGTGTGACCGAAGGAAAGGCTCAAGCAGAAAGTGCACAAGATTCATTTAAAAATATTCGGTTTATTGATTATATTAATTACGACACGGTAGAGCTTGCTAATAAAAAGTTAAGTCATCACACCATAGATTTAGTGATTGATGTTTCAACTAGCCAATATTGGATTAATAACGAATCATCTAAGAGTTATCTAGTAGAAAAAATATTTAATCTCCCGTTGAAGGACTATACCCGCTTAGAAACGGTAGGAAAAAAAATTCGTTATATAGACTGGGTGTTACCCGGAATTCTAGGCATGAATATGATGTTTAGTTGCTTATTTGGTGTTGGCTACGTCATTGTACGCTACCGTAAAAATGCAGTGTTGAAGCGCTTAAAGGCAACGCCTCTGTCGGCTTTTGAGTTTGTTTCAGCGCAGTTAGTGTCTCGTTTATTTATCGTGCTGTTTATATCCACGGTAGTGTATACCGGCTGTAACTTTTTGTTTGATTTTTTAATGCTCGGTAGTTATTTCGATTTAATTGTTATTGGCATGTTAGGCGCTTTTTGTTTAATCAGTTTAGGTTTGTTAGTTGCTAGTAGAAGTAAAAGTGAAGAGCTTATTGGGGGCTTATTAAATCTAACTTCTTGGCCTATGATGATGCTTTCAGGTGTTTGGTTTAGCTTAGAAGGAGCACCATCAGCGTTAAAAACCGTGGCAGACTTTTTACCTTTAACACATTTAGTGGCTGGTGCTAGGCAAATAATTACCGAAGGAGCTACTTTAGGTGACATTAGTTATCATATTACGAGTTTATTAGTGATGAGTGCGATATTTTTATCTCTTGGTGCTTACTTTTTTAGTTGGAATACTGAGCGTTAACACCGTCTTTTATAATCAAAGACTAAGATAATGCTTTTAACCAATTAAGAGCATCTTCTTCATTATCAAAATTCTTACTTTGTTGTGATTGTCTCGAAGGGCAGAGCAAGTTAATAATATCGAGTGTGGTAATAGAAGATATTACCATTGCCTTGGCAGTTAAGTTTTGCGTGTTTAGCCATTGATTATATTTTTCAAGCTCTTCATAAGCTTCTGGGGTACCTCCTAATACTTCGAGGTTGTCGATTAAAATAGAAAAAGGTTTTCCTTGAAAAGTATCAATTGTTTCTTTTACACCAATCGTATATTTTTTCGCACCAAATTCGTTAAAAGCGCCTTCTAGCTTCACTATAATAATGTTTTTATCAACAGTAATTATCACTTCTCCGTGTTCAATATCCATTAATATTATGGCTCCTTGGTGCATTTATCTATACTAGCTTTTATTAACTGTAGTGCTATATTTACTGTAATTCAAATATAAACCAATTAATAAGAAGGCTTATATATTAATTCAATAGTCGACTATTTACCGCGTTACGTTATACTGCCGCGATAAAATGAACGTATTAAATACAGAATTAAAATAGCGGAGATATTGTGCACAATTTATATTATAAAGGTCGAATCCACACCAGAGAAAACCATGTAAAAACAGGGTTTAAAAATGAGCGCAATGCTAAGCTAGGGACAGAAAAAAATCCACTAACGCTAGTTGTTGGCAGTGAAACAAGAAAAACAGAAGTTGGCGCTATTGTTACTGAAAATGAATTTTATGCTGATATTAGTGTTGATAGTTCAGTTGATGAGAATATTAGCGAGCTTGATGCAGTATTAAATACACCGAAGACGACTACGTTCGAAAAAACACCTAACCGTAACGATCCATGTTCGTGTGGTAGTGGCAAAAAATATAAAAAGTGTTGTGGTTAAATACTACCCCTTTTATAGAATAAATAGTTTATTCGTTTTTTCGTCGTAGGTGTGTTTTTTAAATTATTGATTTTTATGGCGCCTTTGAGAAGATTCGAACTTCCGACCTAGCGCTTAGGAGGCGCTTGCTCTATCCAACTGAGCTACAAAGGCGTTTTGAAGTGGTAAATTGATTACGCTACTTTATGCTGCATATTCTATTGCTTTATGAGCATAAAGTTAAGCTTTACCTTTGCTTTATATACTTTTTTTTAATATCGTACTGCTACATCATTTATTTGAATATTATCTAATAAGTCATTATTCAACGTTTTTGCTGTTGCGCTTTGTGATGTTAGCTTGGTTACTTTAACTTTGTGTGGGCTAATATTGTAACCCGCATAGCTTTTTCCTTGTTGACTAACGAAAGTGCTACTATGGAGTAACGTGAACTCATCACCAACTTTCACGCCATGACTTTTACCTAAATTTATTGTAATTTGGTTGCCTTGGACTTGTATTATTTTTCCTTCATTCGGCTCACACATAACACTTTCGTCAATATCGTTTATTGTTCGGCTAAGTAAAGCATCAATCATATTACCGTAATCGCTCTGCCAAAAGGTGGTGGCGTGTACATCAATACTTCTTCTTTTATTGAAATCCCAAACCGCAGAGTCTTGGTAATTACCTTGCCATATTTGTTCGCCACTAAAACCATTGTATAAATAAAGGGTAAAATCGAAATTTCGAGGGTAGGTCGGTTGTTGCCATACTTTCAATGAATTTGTTCTTTGCTCTTGCAAAGACATATCGTTAATCTCACTAAAAAGAACATATTGGCTGTCGGTATTTTCGGCTAGAGAGATTGTTAGTTGTTTTATTTTTTCTTCATTAAAACTATTATTTAAACGCGAGAATTCTGTTGAGCTTTTAAGTAATAATTTACCCCCGCTATAGCTACTTTGATTTTTAAGTTTTTTATTTAGCTGTTTGATCATAGCGGAATCAATTTGATATATTTTGCCAAGGTTTGCGTGTTCTCTTTGAAGTAAGTGGCTTTTGGTGATCAAAATTGATTTTTTGTAATCTAACGAGAAACATTTTTTTTCTTGAGGAAAAATATCGGCACGTATAGTAACGCTAATCATATCGTTGCTATGAAGCTCTTCTATTAATTCAATTGAATTAACACTGCCACTAGCACGAATACTTATTTGATCTTGAGTGAGCAAACCATTCACCACTTGTTGAATGCTTGAAACACTGGCACCAGCGACAAGTAATGCTTTTTTTAAAGCGTTTTCCATTGCCTTAGTTCGTGCTACTTCAACCGAGTCTTTAGCTGTTGATGCATAGCCTTGAGCCTCATACCATTGCGCATTAACAATGGCGCTAGTTAACATTAAGCTGATAGATAAAATGATTTTTTTAGATATAGAATACATATACTCTCTCATGAAAACGAAAAGCCTGTTTTAGGCATAGTACAATTTACAAGGAATTTTACTATAGGGCTCATGCACAATGTGTGCCTGTTTATTTTAACCAAGCTTATGCTTGAAACCTAATTGGCTTGAAATGTGCATTGTTTTATAGCAATAAATAACCAAATACATAAAAAATTCATTGCTTAGGCTCGTGTAATGTAGCACAAACGTTGAATTATTAAGGGATGCACTATGAAAAAATGGCTTATACCATTACTTCTGCCAACTCTTTTATCTTGTAGTAATACAGTTGAAGAAGATAGCTTTTATAAAATAAAGCAAACAGATAAAAGTGAGATAGATAGCTATAATTTACCTAAGCATGCCATTAATGACTTAGTGAAAGGTTTAGCCTATCAAATGCTAGCAAACAGTAGTTTTGTTAACAACAAAACACCTGTGGCGGTTGCATCGTTTGTGAACTTAGAAGATCTTGAGTCAACGCATTGGCTAGGAAATCAAATAGCAGAAAGCTTTGTACATGAATTACAGAGCCATGGTTTGGTGGTGATTGATTTTAAAACTACGGGGCATATTCGTGTTACACAAGCAGGTGACTATATTTTTAGCCGTGATTGGAAAGATCTTCCTGAACGTCAGATTATTGACTACGTAGTCGCCGGAACTATGATGGAGCAAGAAGAAGGAATTATCATTAATGCGCGCATGATCGGCATTAAATCTCATGTTGTTGTTGCTACAGCACAATCTTTTATTCCTAAATGGGTAGTAGGAGAGGAAAGAAATAACGGTGAACATGTGATAATGAAAGACGGTATGATAATACGCAGTAACGAAAAATTAATTGAAGAGCAGCGCGCTGTTGCAATTCAACAGTAATTAAGTAGGTGAAATGATGAAAAATGCACACTTTAAAACAATCACTGTTGTTGTAAGTTTATTTCTGGTTGCCTCTTGTACCAGTATGTATGACAAACATGTACAGTGGGAGGTTGTTGAACCACAAGTGTTTCCTATTATTCATGGTATTGGATATGCGCCAATAAGTTTGCAGAAATCAGAGCATAAAACTCAGCGGATGCTAATGGCCATTAAAGCGTCGAAAATTGCCGCTTATTCAGAGTTGGCAGAGCAGGTTTATGGTCAACAAGTTAGCAGTTCAACCACAATAGCCGATATGCTAATTGAAAATCAGCAATTAGTTTCATCAGTAAAAGGGTTAATCAGAGGTGCTAGAGTAGTAAAAAGTTACCCTGTAGGAGACACTTACACAACTGAATTACAACTCGACTTCAAAGACGTATATGAAATATACCAAGCAAATCTACAGCGAAAAGAAATTAAAAAGGTACAATACTTTTAATTGTAGAGGAAATAATTAATTCCAAACAAGTTTTTCATACCAGTTTCTTAATTAAGTGAACAATTTTATACGTAGAAATAATTGCCAAATACAAGGCATTTATTTCAATAACTAGTTGTTCTAATTATTAAATAAATAACGATGTAGTTGGTGATTTTAGCAAGTAGAAATGATCACATAGCTAGTGAGATTGGTATCATAAGCTTGTTTGGTTTAAGTTAAAAAAGGGTGACGTTAATTTGAGTTGAGGTCGAGTGACAATTTAATTGAATCGAAATTTAAATCCTGAATTTAAGTGTTACCTAAGCTTTCATATTTATGCTGCTTAACCCACCAGATTTTTTGCCTTTACTGTCATAAGTCATTGATGACTTATTATTACTCTCTAATAACGTTGTTTTCATACGCTCAACAGCGAGTTGAGATTGCGCTATTATTTGACCATTTATTTTATTTTTTTGTTGGCAAAGGTGTAATAAGTCTTCGATTTCAGTGAGTTTTTCATCAAGAAAACCCGCTTTCTTATCTATTGAAAATGCCTGATTAAAGCTGATTTTTTTATCTAAATCTTGAATTGCAATGAGTAATAGGTTTTTTTGTTCACTAATTTTTAATAATGCGTCAGGTTGGTGTTGCTGTAAAATAAGCTTTTCGTTACTAATGATTTGCTCGAGTTCTTGTAATTGAGCAAATTGTAGAGATATTAACTCTATGGATTGAGGGGAAGCTGACATCAATGCACCTTTTATTATAGCAAAGGGTGATTATCACCCAGTCCCACCGTTAGATCAAATTATAAAGTAAACTCAAACTTGGCCATGCTAGCAGCAAGCTTTTGAGGATCTATTTTATACTCACCAGCAGCAATTGTTTTTTTCAATTCTTCAACTTTTTCCTGATTAATCACAGGAGCATCAGCAGATTTTTTTTGTAGTTCTTTAAACTGTTGAGCTTGTGGGGTCAAAGAAACAGAGTCGCGAGCAACATGTTTAGGTTGCGCACTATCTACTGTTGTCTGAGCTGAGCCTTGTTTAGTTTGGGCTTGTTTATTTTGGTTTATCTGTGCTTGATTGTTCAAGTTGTTGATATTTATAGTCATAATATTACCCTACGGTAAAAAGTTCTTCTAAAGTTTATTCATTAACTTTATATCGGCAAAAAGTAAGATAACTTAAATAAAATATACTAAAAATTTTAGCGTAAAATAATTTCCGATTTTAAAGATTAGATCTTAAAAAATTATAGGTTAATAGTAACCTGATTAACAGCACTAATTCGAGGCTTAATAATCCGACCAGAGCGTGAGTTTTTAACCTCAATTTGTTCATGTAAATTACCAGAGGTTAGCGCGGTACCTTTGGTTTTTATTAAAAAGTTTTCATTTTCTGCGACAATAGTTATAACGTCCCCTTTACATATTAAACATATATTGGTTTTAGTTATAGTACGTTCATTACCTATTCTTTTTTCTGCTTTACTACCTAACACCATATTTATGTCGGTGATTCTTTCGCCGCGTATTTGATTTGTTGCAATGTAATCTATCGCAATATTATCTTTAGTGAGCACTTCACCTTTCTCAATCGTACTTGTTGTAACAACAACAGCAAAGGTTCTTTCAATTTTAGCTGGTAGGTATAATTGCCAGGGAGTTGAATCATCACAAGTTATATTAACATTAACATTCCTACGATTGGTATTTTCAGGTATATTTGCTTTAATAGGTACTTGGCAAGGTTTTATTATTATTCTTGTATCTATATTAGTGACATTAAAAGATATTCGTCCATCATCAGGCGCAGGTATATTGCTCTCTAAGTGTTTTTTTGCAAACGACTCAATATAAGCTCTATCCCATGTTGTAGCTAAACTTATTGATGGTAATAATGCTAATAAGCTGATGAAAGAAAGGTAAACGATATTTGTACGCATGATTTTTGCCATTTATTTTTAGATTAATTCAAATACTCGACTATGCTTAAGCTAGATTAACATAATTATCGGCAGGTTAAGTTATACTATGTGTATAATATTTTTATTCATTTCTTATAAAATAGTGACATACTAAGCATCAATTTTTTGTCACTTATTTTGGCATATAATAAATACAATCAAGAATTGTGCCTGTTTGCCCTATAAATTGTAGGATAAATTATAGCGTTCTTGATTATAAATGAGGTTTTTATGGCAGGTATACTAGATTCGGTTAATCAACGCACACAGCTTGTTGGTCAAAATAGGTTGGAATTACTTCTTTTTAAATTAGTAGGTCGTCAGCGTTTCGGCATTAATGTGTTTAAAGTGAGAGAGGTATTGCAGTGTCCTAAATTAACAGTATTACCTAAACAAGACTCTTTTATAAAAGGAGTGGCTCATATTCGCGGACAAACTATTTCAGTTATTGATATGAGTAAAGCTATTGGTGGGCCAGCGATAACGCAAACTGAAAATTCTTTTATTATCATTGCTGAATATAATCGTAGCATACAAGGCTTTTTAGTTGCAGGTGTTGAACGCATTGTTACTTTAAGCTGGAAAGATATGATGCCTCCTCCGGAAGGTGCAGGGAAGTCTAGCTACTTAACCGCAGTGACTGAAATAGACAATCAAATGGTTTCTATTTTAGATGTAGAAAAAATATTGAATGAAATTAACCCTGTATCAACTGACTTAAGTGCTGAAGTGGTTGATGAAAGTGTGGGTAGAGATCTCGGTGAACGAATAGTTATGATAGCTGATGATTCAACCGTGGCACGTAATCAAGTAAAAAGAGCATTAGAGCCATTAGGTATAAAAATGGCTTTAGCAAAAAATGGTCAAGACGCCTTAGATCAATTGATTGCTATTGCTGCGACGTGTGAGCATAGTATTACTGAGAAAGTTGCCCTAATGGTTTCAGATATTGAAATGCCAGAAATGGATGGCTATACACTAACAGCTGAAGTTAAAGGTAATGAACGTATGGCTAAAATGCCTATTATTTTACATACATCATTAAGTGGTGTGTTTAATAATGCCATGGTTAAAAAGGTTGGTGCTGATGATTTTATTGCTAAATTTCATCCAGATGAATTAGCGACATCGGTTAAGAAATGGCTAAATCATCCATTATAAAAAATAGTCAGCATATAAAATAAATTAGGAAGTAGTACTAGTGTCCGTAAGACAGCTTGACGATAAAAGTTATCATCAATTTAGAGTTTTTTTAGAGCAACAGTGTGGCATTGTACTAGGTGAAAGTAAGCAATACCTAGTTAAAAGCCGCTTAGCTCCTTTAATGAGCAAGTTTTGTGTTAATTCGCTTGGGGAGTTAGTTACTCGAACGTTATTACCTATAGAGCGGCAATTAAGGGCAGCGGTCATAGATGCTATGACCACTAATGAAACGCTATGGTTTCGTGATGATTATCCTTTTAAATTACTAAAAAGCAAAATATTGCCAGATTTGGCCCAAAGTAGAACGCCTGTAAAGATATGGTCAGCAGCGAGTTCATCTGGTCAAGAGGCGTATTCTATTGCTATGTCAATTTTAGAATATCAAAAAAGTAATCCTGGTAGCTTCTCAAGAGGCATCCAAATTATTGGTACTGATATTTCAACAACCATGTTAGAACACTGTAAATATGGGCATTATGATTCACTTGCATTAGCACGAGGTTTATCTGAAGAAAGGAAGAGACAATTTTTCGAAAATGGTGATAACGGTATGCTAAAAGTCAAGGACGAAGTAAAGAAGATGGTGAGCTTTCGTCCGCTTAACTTACTTAATAGCTATAGTTTGATGGGGCGTTTTGATATTGTTTTTTGCCGTAATGTGCTTATTTATTTTTCACCTGAAATCAAAGCACAGATAATAAGTCAAATTCATGGCACTTTGAATGACAAGGGGTATTTATTTTTAGGCGCTTCAGAATCTCTTTCTGGATTAAATTCAGATTTTGATATGTTGCGTTGTAATCCTGGTATCATTTATCAAAAAAAATAAGAGAGATTAATCTCTCTTATTTTTAATCGCTAATGACAAATATAGTGGCGAAATTTACAAGAAAAAAACGTAATCTAAACTGTGAAACCTAATGTTTAATTAACCCTAATCAATATATCCATTGCATATTTATTTAACTTACAACCTATTATCTTCTTTCTTTATAACACCAGAATACTTTAATCACTTAATACCTCTTCTTTATTACTAAACAATTTTTATCTAAGTAACTCCATTATATTTTTTGTTGGCATAATTATTGAATGTCTCAATGTTAAATATAATTGATGGTGAGTTATTATGGCTATTAGCTTTGATAAAGGTTTTGAACTTCACGCAAAGGGAATGCTTTTGCGATCTCAGCGAGCGGAAGTGATCGCTAGCAATATTGCTAATGCCGATACCCCTGGTTATAAAGCAAAGGGCATGGACTTTCAAAAGGCCATGCAACAAGCTGGTCAACAACAAATGGGTATGAGTAAAACTCATGCTAAACACTTTGATGTTCGTACTGACATGAATAATAACATTGCTTTTCGCAATCCAGATCAACCAGATACCGGAGACGGTAATACAGTCGATGTACAAGTGGAACGAAACTTGTATCTAGAAAATACATTAGAGTATCAAGCTGGGGTTCAATTTCTTAACGGAAAGATAAAAGCCCTGAAAAATGTCATCTCAGGAGGTGGATAATAATGAGCCTTTTTAACGTATTTAACATCACAGGTAGTGGTATGAGTGCGCAGTCAATGCGTTTAAATACCACAGCAAGTAACATTGCTAATGCTGATAGTGTTAGCTCAAGTGTAAGTGAAACATATCGTGCTCGGCATCCAGTTTTTGCCGCTGCTATGCAAAAAGCTGCCGGCGGACAAGAAAGTAGTGTGGGTGTACAAGTATTAGGGATAGTTGAAAGTGACAAACCTCTAAATGTTGAATACGCACCTGAACATCCTATGTCAGACAAAGATGGTTATATTTATAAACCTAATGTCAATGTGATTGAAGAAATGACTAATATGATTTCTGCATCTCGTTCATATCAAACTAATGTGCAATTAGCTGAGTCAGCAAAAAACATGTTAACTAAAACACTGCAACTTGGTCAGTCATAAGGAGTAGGAAATGGAAACTATTAGTGGTACAAATGGCCTAGATTCCCTTTATTGGCAAAAAGAAGAGTATAAAGCTGCTGATAGTGGTGGCAATGGCATGCTCACACAGGCTGATTTTTTTGCGTTGTTAACACAAGAGTTAGCAAACCAAGATCCAACAGAACCTGCAGATAACAATGAAATGATCTCTCAAATGACCGCGTTTTCTACAACAGACGGTGTAAGTCAGTTAAATGACTCTTTTGCTGGTTTTGCTAATTCAATGACTTCAAGTCAAGCCCTACAAGCATCATCCTTAGTAGGTCGAAGTGTTTTAGTTGAAGATAATGTTTTTGGGATGACCGAAGGAGAATCTGCTCAAGGTAAAATAGTAACTACTGAAGCAGCAAGTAATGTCAGTATTTATGTTGAGAATGTTGCGGGTGAAATTATTCAAACAGTTTCTGTGGGCAATATAGGGGAAGGTGGTTCAGCCTTTACTTGGGATGGCAAAGCTTCGGATGGTAGTGATGCTGCTACAGGAGCTTACCGTTTTAGAATTGTTGGCCTTGTTGACGGACAAGCATCTGAATTGCAAGCAATGACTTATCGTAAGGTAGATAGTGTTACGCTTGCCGGTTCAAACGGTATTGTACTTAATCTTAATGGTGGTAGTGCGATGAAATTAGAAGATGTAGTTGAAGTTGCAGAAGGTTAATTGATTGGGGTAAAACTCAACAAAAAAATAAATTTTACAGGTTAGCATTAGAATGAAATGTAGCCTAATAAAGCAATGAATTTTAAGAGGATTTAATTATGTCATTTAATATAGCATTAAGTGGGTTAAACGCAGCACAAAAAGATTTAGATGTTACCTCAAATAACATAGCTAACGTTAATACTACAGGCTTTAAAGAATCGCGTGCAGAATTTGTAGATGTATATGCAACATCTTTACTGTCATCAAGCAAAACGAAAGTGGGTGATGGTGTACTAACATCAGAAGTTGCTCAACAATTTTCACAAGGTAGTATCGCTTTTACTACTAACTCGCTTGATTTAGCCATAACAGGTAATGGTTTTTTTGCGACAGTACCTGGTATTGATAGCCTAGAAACATCTTATACTCGCGCTGGTGAATATAAATTAAATGAGAGTAATTTTGTTGTTAACTCTGCCGGCGAATATTTATTAGCATTTGATGTTAACTCAGATGGCTCGTCTTCATCGGTTGCATTAAGTACTGCTTCGCCATTACAAATTCCTACTTCATCAGGCTCTCCGACTGCAACGAAGGAAGTAGACATTAAAATGAACTTACCTGCGGGGGATGATGTTCCTTCTTTTGCTTTTGATAAGGATGACTCTCTCACTTATAACAATGCTACGTCGGTTACAATTTATGACTCATTGGGTGATAGTCATGTTATGACCTATTACTTTGTTAAAACTGCTGCTAATAATTGGGATATGCATGCCGCAGTTGACGACCAGTTGGTTGATTTACCGGGTGGTGTCGATCTTGATGGTGATGGTATTAATAATGCTACTTTAGAGTTTAGTTCAAGTGGTGATTTTATTGCTCAAGTGCCACCTACAATTACTACTGCTGCATTAGGTGCGGCAATATTGTCTAACGGTGCTGATCCAACCCAAGAAGTAGTCATTGATTTTAATTTAGATACTTTGGGTCCTAATGCCAATGAACCAACGCAATTTGCGTCTAATTTTGAAGTTACGTCATTAGAGCAAGATGGTTTAGCGGTTGGCCGATTAACAGGCATTGATATAGATGCTGATGGCCTAGTAGAAGCGACATATAGTAACGGTACGGCGCAGCCTTTAGCGCGTATAGCGTTAGTGAGTTTTGCTAATGAGCAGGGCTTAACTCAAATAGGCGGCACGTCATGGAAAGAAAGTATTACTTCTGGTGACCCGATAGCAGGTGAGGCTGGCTCTGGTACTTTTGGTACCATTAACTCTTCAGCTTTAGAGCAGTCTAATGTGAACTTAACCACAGAGTTGATTGATTTAATTTCAGCACAACGGAATTTCCAAGCTAACTCTCGTTCGTTGGAAGTTGATAACGATTTAAATAATACTATTTTACAAATTAGATAGGTAAGCAATAATATCATTTAATTTCAATAGTTGTATTATTGAAAAAACTATCTTTAAAGCTGTTAGCGCTCGATGATTATGTTATTGGGGCTAACAGCTTTTTACTTTTATTTTCTCACCTATTTTCTCTATATATTTCCCATCAAAGCGTAGAAAACGCGGCATATACTTCTTAATAAATCTTTGGCATCGTCCTTGCATTTATTAACGTAACAATTTTTATTTTCTGGAAACCATTATGGATAAGATGCTTTACGTCGCCATGAGCGGTGCCAAACAAAATATGCAGGCGCTAGCGATTAACGCTAATAACCTTGCTAATGCCAAAACTACAGGCTTTAAAGCTGATTTAGCACAAGCGCGTACTATGCAAGCGTTTGGTGAAGGTCAACCAACACGTGTTTTTGCGATGACTGAACGCGCAAGCCAAAATTTTGACTCTGGTTCTTTATTAACGACTGGACGTCCTCTTGATATCGCAATCAAAGGTGACGGTTGGTTTGCTGTACAAACACCGCAAGTCATGAATAGTGCCGCCGACCCTTTTGGCCAAAGTGAAGCTTATAGCAGGCAAGGGCATTTACGTTTAACAGAAAATGGCACATTAGAAACAACCAACGGTGAAGTGGTATTAGGTGACAATGGCCCTATTATTGTTCCTTTACCGGTTAGTAATATTCAAATTTCATCTGACGGAACTATTATGGTTCAGCCAGAAGGTGCGCCTAGTAGCGTACAAGAAGAAATCGGCCGTATTAAGTTAGTTGACCCTGATGTTCGCTTACTTGAAAAAGGCGCTGATGGTTTATTCAGACGTAAAGATGGTCAAGCAGAACTTGCTAATGTCAATGTACAAGTACAAGGCGGTGCGCTTGAATCAAGTAATGTTAATCCGTTATCTGAAATGACAGACATGATTGCACTACAAAGACAATTTGAAATGCATTTGAAATTAATGAAAACAGCAGAAGAAATTGATGCCAGCAGTTCTTCATTATTACGTGCATTCTAGCGTTAAAAAAATGCTCGACGGCAATAAAATTTTTAGAGGTGATGTATGAACCCAGCATTATGGATCAGTAAAACAGGCTTAGATGCACAAACCAAAGATATCGCTGTTATTTCTAATAACTTAGCGAATGCTAGCACCATTGGTTTTAAAAAGAGTAGGGCTGTATTTGAAGATTTGCTTTACCAAAACATAAACCAACCGGGTGGACGAACTGCTAATGATAGTGAGGCGCCTTCAGGTTTAATGCTTGGTGCAGGTACTAAAGTTGTTGCAACACAAAAAATTCATACGCAAGGCGATATGCTAACCACAGATAATTCGTTAGATCTTATGATTCAAGGCGAAGGTTTTTTTGAAATTTTAATGCCAGATGGTTCATCAGCGTTTAGCCGTAATGGTCAATTTACCATGGATGACGAAGGCAACATGGTTACGCCTGGTGCTGGTTATGCGTTACAGCCACAAATTACTATTCCAGAAGACGCAATCAGTATTGTGATTTCACAAGACGGTGAAGTGTCAGTAACACAACAGGGGCAAGCAGAGCCTGCGGTAATTGGACAAATTAACACGGTTAACTTTGTCAATCCAACAGGGCTTGAACCCATAGGCCAAAACTTATTTACTGAAACGGCAGTAAGTGGGGCACCACAAGAAGGTATTCCAGGTTTAGAGGGATACGGCATGTTAGTGCAAGGCGCTTTAGAAACATCTAACGTAAATACCACCGAAGAGCTGGTTAACTTAATTGAGTCTCAACGTGTTTATGAAATGAATTCGAAAGTAATTTCTGCTGTTGATGAAATGTTAAGTTATATCAATCAACAACTGTAATTTATTTTTAGCTTAAGTATTTAAGTATTTAAGTATTTAAGTAATAGTTAATAGGTAGGAGGCAATAATGAAAAACAAACTATACAAAAGTAGCGTTAATTTAGTTGCGATTATATTAATGGCTCTGTTAAGTGGCTGTAGTAACACCATAGAATTAAGTAAAGCCTTACCTAATGATCCAGACTTTGCACCTATTTTACCCGAGGAAGAAGAAGCGTCAATTATTCCGACAGGATCTTTATTTAAAGCAAATTACGTTAATAATATCTACTCTGATTCTAAAGCACATCGTACTGGCGATATTATTTCGGTGATATTAAGTGAGAGTACCCAAGCAAACAAGAATGCGAAAACAGAGCTGAAAAAAGAAAACAGCAGTGAGCTTGACACCGTTATGGGCTTAAGCGGAAACCCATTAACACTTAATGGTAATACATTAGAATTTGGCCTGAATCAAAACTCTAACTTTAAAGGTGACTCAAAAGCTGACCAAGGTAATAGTTTAAGTGGCGATATTTCTGTGCATGTTTTAAAAGTGCTTCCTAATGGTAACTTAATGATACGTGGCGAAAAATGGCTTACGTTAAATAATGGCGATGAATACATAAGGTTAACAGGTGTTATTCGTCCAAAAGATATCAACTCAAACAACACTATTTTATCAACCAAAGTTGCCAATGCGCGTATTCAATACGCAGGTACAGGTAGCTTTGCTGATGCCAACGAACAAGGTTGGTTAACTAAGTTCTTTAATAGTTCATGGTGGCCATTATAGGTGTTATTTATCTTGCTGCATTAATTACAAATTCGTCAGTTGATAACCCTATAACCCAGAAAGGTAATATTATGAAAACAGTATTTACAATTATCATTATGTTGATGACCTTCTCCAGTCATGCCCAGCGTATTAAAGATTTAACGGATGTTGCTGGTGTACGATCTAACCAACTTGTTGGTTATGGATTAGTGGTTGGTTTACCGGGAACGGGTGAGCAAAGTCCTTTTACCGAACAAAGCTTCAAAACAATGTTAAGTAATTTTGGTATTACTATGCCTGAAAATCTTAAACCAAAAATCAAAAATGTTGCTGCTGTTGCTGTTCATGCTGAGTTAACTGCCTTTGCTAAAGCAGGACAAACTATTGATGTAACTGTTTCTAGTATGGGCAGTGCAGAAAGTTTACGTGGTGGTACATTATTACAAACTATGATGATGGGGCTTGATGGCAATGCCTATGCCGTTGCTCAAGGTAGTTTAGTGGTAAGTGGTTTAGGTGCTGGTGGTCTTGATGGTTCTAAAATACTCGTCAATACACCTACTGTAGGACGTATTGCTAATGGTGCTACTGTTGAACGTGAAATTAAATCACCTTTTTCAATGGGTGATCACATAACCTTTAATTTACATCAATCAGATTTTACGACGGCAAAGCGATTATCAGACACTATTAACGACCTTATTGCTGGCTCAGCTAGAGCTATTGATGCAACGTCAGTACAAGTTAATGCGCCAAGAGATATTGCTGACAGAGTTAGTTTTTTATCGGTATTAGAAAACTTAGAATTTGAACCTGCATCACCTGCTGCGAAAATTATTGTTAACTCTCGTACAGGTACTATTGTTATTGGATCTGAAGTTCAATTACTTGCTGCCGCTATTACCCATGGTGGTATTACGGTTACGATAAATGAAGTACAAAATGTAGTACAACCGGGAGCTTTTGCCGAAGGAGAAACTGCAATAGCTAACGAGTCTAGCGTTAATGTTACGCAGGAAGATGCACGCATGTTTGTCTTTGATCCAGGTGTATCACTAGACACTTTAGTGAGAGCTATAAATGAAGTTGGTGCGGGGCCAGGCGATGTTATGGCTATTTTAGAAGCGTTAGATCAAGCGGGCGCTATTCGTGGCCAGCTTATCGTTATTTAACGGTAGAAATATATGGCTGATAATCTAATAAACTCATCTAACTTTGAGCAATCGAGAAACTTTCTAGAGCTGAATGGTTTGAATGCTATTCGTCAGCAGTCGAAAGAAACCGATGGCGAAAGTAAAAAAGCAGCCTTACAAGAAGCAGCTCAACAGTTTGAGGCTATTTTTATGCAAATGCTATTAAAAAGCATGCGTAAAGCACAAGATGTGTTGGAGTCTGACAGCCCTTTTAACTCCGAATCAACAAAGTTTTACCGAGACATGAACGACCAACAAATGGCGGTCGAATTATCTTCAAATGGCTCGTTAGGGCTAACTGATCTTATTGTTCGTCAGTTAGGTGGTGGTGATGATAATTTTACCCCAAGAACGGTATTACGTAATGATGCTAATCTTGAAAACATAAATTCAACGCGTGAACCTGCCAGCACTAATATGCCTAATGCTAATCCTTTTGCGCTTTTCTCTAAAGATAGTCAAGCTATTGAAAGCAAAGCTACTTCAAATACAGCGGCGCAAACATCAAACGATAGCTTAAGCAAAGCGCCTTTAATACCGTTTAAAACTACTATTGATAAAGTGGAAAACGATGATAAAAACGTCAATTTTTCAACGCCATCGTTTGCTGAGCCCAAAGATTTTGTTACTGCCTTAATAGAGCCAGCAAAAAGAGTAGAAGAAAAAATAGGGGTACCTTTCCAAGTTGTTATCGCTCAAGCCGCACTTGAAACTGGTTGGGGACAAAAGATAATTAAAGATCAACAAGGCAGTAGTTCAAATAATTTATTTAACATAAAGGCTGATAGTCGCTGGGGTGGCGAGCATATTCAAAAAGATACGTTAGAGTTTGAACAAGGCGCTATGGTAAAAAAATCTGCACCATTTAGAGCTTATGAATCACTAAATGAAAGTTTTAATGATTATGCTAATTTCCTGACCAATAACGACAGATATCAAGGTGCATTACAAAATTCAGGCAATGTGGAGCACTTTTTGCAAGGTTTACAGCAGGCAGGCTATGCGACCGATCCACAATACGCCAATAAAATAATGGCAACACTTCGTACAGTCTCAAATTTAATCAATAAATAAATATAAATCGTAGGCTACTACGGTACATGTTGAGACTATCATTATGTCAGTAAGTTTATATCAAAGTGGCGTCAGTGGCTTGTCAGCAGCCCAACAACAGTTAGCTACTACAAGTAATAACATTGCTAATGTAAATACTGAGGGCTATAACCGACAACGTGCAGAGCAAAATGCATCAATGGGCTTAGTCACCGGTGGTAATTACATTGGTACTGGTACTTATGTTCAAGACATAACTCGAGTGTACGACGAATTTTCATATAAAGAACAAACGCTCAGTCAAAGTAACTTAAGTAACGCGGATTTATTTGATAGGCGTTTAACACAGCTTGATCAAATTATGAGTACGGGTGGTGGCGCAGTTGTTACTTCTTTAGAGAGCTTTTATCAAGCGATTAACAGTATTGCAGACAACCCTGGCGATGCAGGCTTGCGTAGCATAGCACTGAGCCAAGCCAATATTTTAAGTAACGATTTTAATGAATTAACTAATACCTTTGACCAAATGACAAGTGCGGTAAATGGTGAAATTTCACAAGTTGCTACTAGAATCTCTGAGATTTCATACGAATTAGCTAAGTTGAATGAAACAATGGCACACTCACAAGGCGTGTCAGGCCAAGCTAATCAATTGCTTGATAAACGTGATCAATTAATTACAGAACTAAGTAGTTATACAAAAGTGACCACGCTCGAAGATCAATATGGTGTTCAAACAGTAATGATAGGCCAAGGTACAACGTTGGTTGCAGGTATTACCCCTTTTACCCTGCAAGTTAATGTTGGTGATCCTGACGTAACACAAACACAAATAAGTTTAGTGAGTGGTGCTAGTACTGTTGCGCTAAATGGTGCCAAGTTAGGTGGCTCTTTAGGTGCTAATTTTGAGTTTAGAGATGAAGATTTAAGAGAAATAGGCACAGAGATTGATCGTTTAGCGATGGCAATTTCTTCAACATTGAATGACACACAAGCCAGTGGCTTAGATTTAAATGGTTTGCAAGGTGCCAATATATTCACTGACATAAATACCGCTCAGTTACAGCAAGGTAGGGTGTTGTCGCCTTCTTCTAATACCGGTGGAACATCAGCGCAAGTCACTATTAATGATGTGTCATTAGTAACAACTGATGAATTTGAAGTACGTTTTGATGGTACTGACTTTACACTATATAACTTAACCTCAGGTGGTAGTGAAAACTTAGGTCCTCCAGGTGGTGGCTCTCCTGCAGGCACACATACACCTACCAATCCAGATTATGGTTTTTCATTTGTTGAAACAGGCACTCCGCTTGCTGGCGATCTATTCATTATAGAGCCAACAAGAAATAGTGCGGCATTAATGCAGACAACACTAACTGATGGTACGTCCATTGCTGCAAGTAGTGCCGTTGCTATTACAGCAAGTACTAATAATGTTAGTGATGGCACAATAGCAATAACTAACGTGCTAGACCCAGAAGCAGCGAGAACTTACGACGTTACCGTTGATGTTTACGAAAGTACACCTGGTACTTTTAGCTATCGTGTTTATGACAGTAGCACACCACCGCCTGCACCTACTATTGCTTCAGGTAGTTATGTTGCTGGTGCTAGTGCAACGGTTGATATTCCATCAGGCTCACCTGTTTTTCAAATTGAAATTACAGGAGACCTTGCTGGTGAAGGTGTTAATGCTCGTGAAACCTTTACGATAGGTGATGCATTTGGTGTTGGTAATGCTACTCATGCCCTTGTGATGGCTAAAACACAAGAAGAAAAAGTTACTGACGGAGGTGAGGAAACCTTTAGTCAAAGTTTGGCAACGTCAACTGCTGTTGTTGGTGCTAAAGCGAGTAATGCAGAATTAGTCGCAGATACTGCTCAAGCATTATATACACAAGCTTATAATCGAAACCAAGCTACATCAGGGGTCAACCTTGATGAAGAAGCTGCTAATCTTTTGAAATTTCAACAGGCTTATCAAGCGGCATCACAAATAATTTCTACGGCAAATACTATTTTTGACACCATTCTAGCTGCCGTAAGGTAAGGAGTTTTTCATGCGTGTATCTACAGCTCAATTTTACTTTCAAAGTGCTCAGATGATGAGCCAGAAAACATCTGAAGTAAGTGACCAAATGGCACATATATCAAGTGGTTTACGTGTACATACTGCAAAAGATGATGCAGTTTCTTATGGTACATTATCAGGTTTGAAAGACGATTTAGCCAATATTGAAAAATACAAAAGTAATATTATTATGGCTGAAAGTGATAATAATTTACAAGATGTTGTTTTTGGTGATGCAGAGCTCGTTTTGAATCGCATAACAGAAGATATGCTACTCGCTAATAATGGTCGTATGTCTACCGAAGATTTACAGACGTTAGCAAATCAACTAAGAGATAGTTTTGATCAATTACTTGATATCTCTAATACACAAAATGAAAACGGTGACTATATATTTGCTGGCTTCCAGAATAATTTACAACCCTTTAGTCAAAATACTGACGGTTCAGTTGTTTACAGTGGCGATACAGGTGTAAATGAATTACAAGTTTCCAAAAATATAACGATAGCCACTAATCAAACCGGTGATGCTGCTTTTTTAAATGTTGAAAATGCTATTGGTGACTTTACTGCTGATTATATTACCAATACATCAGGAGTAGCGGTTGAGAGCGCTAAAGTTGCTGACCGGAATGCATATAATACGGCAGTTACTCCACATGACTATACCTTTTCTTTTGATGCAATAACTAATGACTTAACAGTGACTGACAGTGGTGGCGGCATTGTTTTTCCTGCTGCGCCTTATACTGCGGGGCAAACTATTACCTTTGATGGCGTTGACGTAACGTTAAGCGGCAACCCATTGCCGGGTGACAGCTTTGTTATTAGTGAAGAAGAAGAAATTAGTATTTTTGAAACCATTAGCGGTGCCATTGAATGGATGGAACGTGGTGTGGTATCAGATGATCAAAACCCGGAGCAACATCAAGTAGATTACAGCGCACTACTTACACAACTTAATTCAGCTACAAGTCATATGACTTCTAGACGGGTAGATGCTGGTGTGCGTTTGCAAGTGCTTGAAACTCAAGAAAACAGGCATCTAGATACTGAACTAGCCACAGCGATAAACCTTGGGCAATTACAAGATTTAGATTACGCCAAAGCTATCTCAGAATTTGAGCAATCACAAATAGCTCTGCAAGCTTCACAGCAAACGTTTACCACTGTGCAGGGCTTAAGCTTATTTAACTATATTTAATTAGCGTACCTGTGAAAACTGTATTTGAAAATCAATTTTTTTAAAACTGGCATCTTTTGTGCTTCAACCATAGTTAGTAGTACAAAATAATGAATACTGTTGGTATATAAGTGACATTAGTTGTTCTTATCTTTTAACCGTAAAGAGGCTTGAAGTACAAGCTTCTAATAAATAATTTTAATACATTAGGAGTTTATCATGGCTTTATCAGTAGTAACTAATACAGCATCAATTAACGCACAGCGTAACTTAAGTAAATCTGGTGAGGGACTTGCAACCTCTATGCAACGCTTATCTTCAGGTATGCGTATTAACAGCGCCAAAGATGATGCGGCTGGTATGCAAATCGCTAACCGTTTAACATCACAGGTTAATGGTTTAGGCGTAGCACAACGTAATGCGAACGACGGTATTTCAATGGCGCAAACTGCTGAAGGTGCCATGCAAGAATCATCGGCTATTTTACAACGTATGCGTGACTTAGCCTTGCAATCAGCGAACGGCTCGAATGGCGCAGAAGATAGAGCAGCGCTGCAGAAAGAGGTAGGCGCGTTGCAACAAGAATTAACGCGTATCGCTGAAACCACTAAATTTGGTGCTACCAGTTTACTTGATGGTACCTTTGGTACGAAACAGTTCCAAGTAGGGGCCAATGCTAATGAAACCATTAATGTTTCTTTAGGTAATATGGCGGCTGATGCGATCGGTGCTTATGAAGTTAATGATTCTGCAACAGTGTTAGGTAATACAGCTACTGCAACAGCGCCATTAACGACAGCTATAAGTAATGTTACCACGGCAGGGCTAAACATTAATGGTACTGATATTCCTGATGCAGGTGTAACAGGTAAAGGTGCTGCGGAAATAGCAGATACGATTAATGACGCCTCTGCAGGTGTAACAGCTACTGCTGAATTAGATGTGACCCTTGCCGGCTTAACTTCTGCTGATGATAGTACCTTAACTTTTCAAAAAGCAGGTGGTGCTCTAGATACCTATGAATTAGCAACCTTTGGTGGTGATTTAGACCGCTTAGCAGAAGAAATGTTAGCAGATGGTTATGATGCACTTGTTGATGATGGCGTATTAATTATAAAAGCTGTTGGCGTAGACGGTATCCAAATGACGGGTACAGCAGGTACAGCAACATTAGCAAATAATGCTACTGGTGGTGCTGCTATAGCCGGTGGTGTAACGAATAATGATATTAGTATTTCTTCAACATTAACCTTATCTTCATCTCAAAAAATTGGTATTTCGGGTACTGGTGTTGATGAGATTCTTGCTGAAGGCACCAGTATCAGCCCTACAGGCGGAACAGGTGCTCTAACAACTATAGAAGACCTTGATATATCAGGAACGACTTCTGTAGGGGCACAAGATGCAATAACCGTCATTGATGCTGCTTTAGCACAAATTGACAGTTCACGAGCAGCTTTGGGTGCGGTTCAAAACCGTTTTTCTCATACTATTAGTAACTTAGCTAACGTTGCCGAGAATGTCTCAGCGTCACGAAGCCGTATTGAAGACACTGATTTTGCCTCAGAAACGGCGATAATGACTAAAAACCAAATATTGCAACAAGCGGGTACAACTATGCTGGCACAGGCGAACCAAATACCGCAAGCGGCATTGAGTTTATTAGGCTAGTTTTTTTAGGCATTTTCGCTAACGTTAGTTAATAAAGCTTTAACTAATATATGCTAGATAGTAAAAGGAAACCTTAACAGGGTTTCCTTTTTTGCTTTCATAAGCTCTTATACCTATTTTGTTAAATTATTGTCCACGTGTGTTGGTTAAAATAAGCCAATATTATTTTTATTTTCAATCATATAAGCCAACGACTGAGCAATTCATTAGCTTACCTTGATCTGCTTTCCTTCGCGCAACAAGATCACAAACATAATGTAATGGTATTAGTAAGGGGTTAATGCCAAGGCCTATATTTAATCTAGGTTAAGTTACCTAAGTTGCTTTAAGTAAGTGGTCAAAAATTTGACTGAAATACAATAAACAAAAAAACATGAGAACCACTCCAAAAAAAAACTGGAATATATTCTTATCTATTTGTTTTTAAATAGATTTTAATGATTGGCCTATTTCTTGATATGTAATTATTAAAAGGAGCTTTAAGTTAAATAAGTTTCTAACATAAATATTAGGATATTATTATGGCTTTATCAGTAGTAACTAACACATCATCGCTTAACGCCCAAAGAAATCTAACTAAATCGGGTGATGGTTTAGCAACATCTATGCAACGTTTATCTTCGGGTATGCGTATTAATAGCGCTAAAGACGATGCTGCCGGGATGCAAATTGCTAATCGATTAACCTCTCAAGTTAATGGCTTGGCGGTAGCTCAACGTAATGCTAACGACGGTATTTCAATGGCGCAAACAGCGGAAGGTGCAATGCAAGAATCATCTGCTATCTTACAGCGTATGCGTGATTTAGCATTACAGTCAGCGAATGGTTCAAACTCTGCTGATGATAGAGATTCATTACAAAAAGAAATAGGGGCTTTACAACAAGAATTAACACGTATCGCTGAAACGACAAAATTTGGTACTACCAGTTTACTTGATGGTAGCTTTGGTACTAAGCAATTTCAAGTCGGTGCTAATGCCAATGAAACCATTAATGTGACTTTAGGCAATACATCCGCAGATGCTATTGGTGCTAATCAAATCAACGGTGCAGGTACCACAGCTACGGCGGCAAATAATATTGGTGACGCTGAACCGTCTTTGCTATCTACTAATATGGGAACGTCAGGAGATACTTGGAATATTAATGGTACAGATGTATCTTTTAATAGTGGTGATGGTGCTTCCACTATCGCGGCAAATATTAACGATGAATCTACCGGTGTTAAAGCTCAAGCTGTATTAACCACGCGAATTCAGGGCTTATCCGCTTCCGATGCAGGCACGTTTAATATTTATAAAGAAGGTGCTGTAGAAGATACCTTTGAGTTAGCTTCTTATGGTGGTGATATGGAGCGTCTTACTGAAGATTTACAAGCAGCTGGTTACAATGCTGTATTTGATCAAGGTTTAAATTCTGGGGCTGGTGGTATAGATATTGTTGCAACAGATATTGATGGTTTTGAGATTACCGCTTCGCCTGTGGGGACTGTAGAAATGGGACCAGCAGGTGCTTTATTAACGTCAGGTGCTGGCGCTTTATCTCATTCTGCAGAGTTACATTTATCATCATCAGAAAAAATTGGTATTTCAGGTACTACAGTTGATCAAATTCTTGGACAGGGTTTTGATGGTAATAATATAGCGGCTAGTGGAGGTGCAAGCGCTTTAAATTCAGTAGAAGATATTGATATTTCAGGTGTTACCGCGGAAAATTCTCAGGCGGCTATTGAGGTTATAGATGCGGCATTAGCACAAATAGACTCTAATCGTGCCGCGTTAGGTGCGGTACAAAATCGCTTTACCCACACAATAAGTAACCTAGCGAATGTTCAAGAAAACGTTTCAGCATCTAGAAGTCGTATTCAAGATACCGACTTTGCACAAGAAACAGCAGTAATGACCAAAAACCAAATATTACAACAAGCAGGGACCACTATTTTGGCGCAAGCGAATCAGATACCACAAGCGGCGATTAGTTTACTCGGCGGCTAAGTTAGATAGGGTTATGCATTAAAACACGTTAAAATGGCTAGGTTTGAAAACTTAGCCCTTTTTTAATATTCGTCGTTCCGTAGTTGAAAAAGTCTATCATTCTGTAGGTGTAACAGTCCGTCATTCCGTAGATCACTTAATACGGAACCCCAAACGTGTAGTTGAATAATACGTGAGATCTTGAATTCCAACGACTACGCAGCATAACGGATAAGATTCTGAATCAAGTTCAGAATGACGGTGTGGGATTCAGAATGACGAAAAGCCTGTCATTCAGTAGGTCACTTAATACGGAATCCCCTAATAATAATCAATATAACAATACTTTTCGAATAAAAGGCTAAATTATTTATCTTTATTTAACAATGTATTAATACCTTATTTATTTTTTTTATCATTTTTTTCAAAAAAAACGTCAAGTTAATTTTAATCCTGCCGTTAAAGTATTCAGTACAGAGCTGCTTTGATTAATTTGTTTGTAACTTTCTTATAAGTTAATTAACAGCTTCTGGTTAATACAACTAACTAAATCATTACATTATGTAATCAGGAGTTCATCATGGCTTTATCAGTAATTACGAATAGCTCGTCAATCAATGCACAACGTAACCTAAGTAAATCAAGTGAAGGTTTAGCAACATCAATGCAACGTTTATCTTCTGGTATGCGTATTAATAGCGCAAAAGATGATGCTGCTGGTATGCAAATTGCCAACCGTTTAACGTCTCAAGTTAATGGTTTAGGTGTAGCGCAACGTAATGCAAACGATGGTATTTCAATGGCGCAAACTGCTGAAGGTGCAATGCAAGAATCGTCAGCTATACTACAACGTATGCGTGATTTAGCATTGCAATCAGCTAATGGATCAAACGGTGCAGATGACCGTGCGGCACTTCAAAAAGAAGTAGGCGCGCTACAACAAGAGCTAACGCGTATTGCTGAAACAACCAGTTTTGGTTCAACAAGCTTATTAGATGGTTCTTTTGGTACTAAGCAATTCCAAGTAGGTGCTAATGCCAATGAAACGATCAACGTTTCTTTGGGTAATATGTCGGCAGATGCGATTGGTGAATATGCTGTTAGTGGTGCAGGTAGTGTTTTAGGGACTGCGGGTGATACTACTTTAGCACTTCAAAATGCTACGACCGCAGATGCAACACTAAATATAAATGGTAAAACTGTTTCTGTCGCTGCTAATGACGGCGCTGAAAAAATAGCCGTTAAGATTAATGATGCCGCTTCAGGTGTAACGGCGAGTTCTAAGTTGGAAACGACATTAACCGGTTTAGATTCATCTGATGTAGGTGATTTGAAAATTGGCGAAGATACTTATGCATTGGCTTCTTATGGTGGTGATGCTGCACGTTTGGCTGAAGCTATGGTCGCTGATGGCTATGATGTGGTTGAATCTGGTGGTGATTTAACTATTAAGGCAACAGGCGTAGATGGTATTGAACTTATTGCTACCGCAGGTTTAGCTTCATTAGGTGCTGGTACTGCAGCTGGTTCACAAGCTGTCTCATCTACACTAGAATTATCATCACCAGATAAAATTGGTATCTCAGGTGCTAGCGTTGATGAAATTTTAGGTGGAGGTTTGGCCGCAACGGGTGGTTCAGGTAAGCTAACATCTGTTGAAAGTATGGATATTTCAGGTGTTACTTCAGACGGTGCACAATCTGCGATACAAACAATTGATGCAGCATTAGCACAAATCGATAGCCAACGTGCTGATTTAGGTGCGGTTCAAAACCGTTTTAGCCATACTATTAGTAATTTGTCTAACGTTGCAGAAAACGTGTCAGCTTCACGAAGCCGTATTGAAGACACTGATTTTGCATCAGAAACAGCGGTAATGACTAAAAACCAAATATTGCAACAAGCAGGTACTACAATATTGGCACAGTCTAACCAATTACCACAAGCAGCATTGAGTCTACTTGGTTAATAAGTTTACGGTTCAGGTTATACCTCAATGATGAAAAGGGAATGGGTCAGCGCTCTTTCCCTTTTCCCTTTTCGTTTTGATAAACTGACCACTATAATTTATACTGATTTTTAAGGTAAGTTGTTCATTGTAAAAGTACGTGGTGATTTAAAAGGAGTATGTTATGAATGTCCAAAATGGTAATGACCTAGGGTTAACAGGCTTAACCTCTGAATATAAGCGTACTAGTGAAACAGCTAATCAAAAAAGTGCAGTAGATCAAAGTACAAATGACATTATTGCTACTGAAGACAAACAAGGTAATACTGTTCAAGAATTATCAGAAAATGTTGTCGATCACGAGCCATTAAAGGCTGAACAATTAGATAAAGTGGCGCAACAATTGCAAGATTTTATGGGCGATTTAAATCGAAATATTCAGTTTGTTGTTGATGAAGATTCGGGACGAGATGTTATTAAAGTAATTGATAAAACCTCGGGTGATTTAATTAAACAATACCCCTCTGAAGAAGTGCTAACCCTGGTCTCTAAACTATCAGACATGGTTGGTGGTTTTATTGATGCAAAAGTTTAATCGACTTTAGCTAAACTGATTTTGTAGCTAAGCTTTACGTGCAGTAATAAGTTCATTATTTTATCAACATTATAGGTTAAAGGAGAATTTTTCATGACAGGCATTTCATTTACCGGAATAGGCTCTGGCCTTGAAGTCTCTACTATTATTGATGCTATTGTTAGTGCCGAAAGTGTGCCTTATGAGTCGAGAATGGCTACTTTGCAAGGTGCATATACTACTGATATATCTGCAGTGGGTGCGCTAAAGTCAGCTTTAGAAGATGTGACCGCATCTTTTGGTGCCCTTGGTGACGAAGATGAATATCAACAACGTACCATTTCAGGACGAGATGACTTTGTTAGTTTGTCATCAGATAAAGAGGCCGAAGTAGGTAATTATTCTGTAGAAGTTTTAGCCTTAGCTACCCAGCATAAATTATTGTCTTCTGCTATTGATGGCGATGAGGCGGTAGGCGAAGGCACCCTCTCAATAGCGTCTGGTGATAATTCTTTTGATATTGTAGTGTCTGATACTGATACATTAAGTGATATTCGCGATGCGATTAATGACAGCAGTAGTAATTCGTCGGTTAGTGCAACTATTATTACTGATTCATCAGGTCAGCATCTCGTCTTAAATAGTAAAAAAACAGGCTTAGATAATGCTATTACAGTTAATGCTACTGAGCAAAGTAATCAGTTAACGTCAGCTACAGGTTTTACTTCAACTGACACTGTCGGCTCTGGTACGTTATCTTTTGGCTCAGGTGGTAATAATTTTGATATTGCCGTTGCGGCTACCGATACGTTGTCAGACATTGTAACGGCTATTAATGATAGTGAAGATAATACGTCAGTTGTTGCAAGAATCGTTACTGATGGTACTGGCCAACATTTAGTGTTTAATTCTATTGAACCAGGAACTGCTAACGCGGTTACTGTTACCGCCGCAGATGGTGATGGTGGTAATGGTGATTTAACAGGTATTTCTCAGTTTGCATCGGTAAATATGGACGTGCCAACTCCAAGTAATAGCGATATGACAGGATTATCTCGATTAACGTCAGATACTACAAACAAATTAACCTCAGCGAATGGTTTTGATTCAAGCGATACCGTAGGCTCTGGTACATTATCATTTAGCTCTGATGGTAATAGTTTTGATGTAACTATTGGGGCAACAGATAAGTTAGATGATATCGTTGATGCGATTAATAATAATGGTGATAATACCTCTATTAAAGCAAGTATTGTTATTGATGATGCAGGTGATGAACATTTGATGTTTAGTAGTCGACAGTCAGGTGGTGCTCACGCTATTACCGTAACCGCACTAGATGATGACGGTGACGATAATGACATGACGGGTATTTCGCAGTTTAGCTCTGTTAATCAAACCGCAACTGCAAATATTGGGCATATGTCAGAAATTGATGCAGCCTCAGATGCTAAAATTATGATTGATGGTACTATTTCAGTTACTAATAGTGATAATACCTTTAAAGATGTTATTGATGGCGTGACCATCACTGCAAATAAAGTACATGATGTTGGCGATGATAAAAGTAAAATAGCAATTACCGAAGATAATGATAATGTAGCAACAGGTATTAACTCATTTATTGAAAGTTTTAATGCGTTAGTTGCTTTGAGTGATCAATTGAGTAGCTCAAGCGAAAGCGGTGGTGCTGCTTTATCAGGTGATTCTTTACTTCGGGGCGTTATGAGTAAAATTCGTAACCAATTTAATGAAGCATTTGACTCAGGTAATGGCACTACGTTAACGTTATCACAATTAGGTATTCGCACTGAACTTGATGGCACATTAAGCTTTGAGCAGGATACGCTTGATGATTTAATTGCAGAGTCTCCTGACAGAGTACAGTCTTTCTTTTTAGGCTCAGAAGGCGACAATGGCTTTGTTAATAATATGGATGAGTTTCTTGGTTTTTATACTGACAGTGACGGTATAATACAGCAACGAATGGATGGAAAAACAACCCAGTTAGCCAAGTTAGATACTGAATATGAGGCTTTTCAGTTGAAAATGGAGTCATTAGAGTCAAGGTTATTATCACAATATAATGCGATGGACCTTCTTGTTGCACAATTGAGCTCAACTGGCTCATATTTATTAGCCCAATTAGAGAATATGCCTGGGGTTGTTAAATCAAGTAGCTAACTTGTAATTAATAAAGCTATGAGCTAATTAGCTATGATTTAATTAGCTAGGTTATTTTACAAAACACTAATATATGCTTTATTTTTAAAGTGTTTATTGGTGTTTTTTTATGGGTATGATTTGGTTAACTGATTATAATAAATATTCTTTAATATTTATTATAAAGGTTTCTAACTTTACTACTTTTTTTAAGTTTTGTTACTTGCGCTGCTAGTGCTTGTTTATTGTTTTGTGATAATGAGGTGAGTTGCTCATCTAAGGCAACCATCTCATTAATCATTGTTAATTCGACACTGAGTTTTTTTTGAGTATAGTTTTCAAATAACTGGGAAATAAGTGATTGGCGTTTAGCGAGCAATTTAAGTAATTGTTGGCTGTTTAATTGATATTGAACTTCATTAATTGATTGATTATCGGTTAATATATTTTCATCATTTGACGTAATTGTATTCTTTACTTGAATTTCAAGCTGCAACAGTGCCTGTCGCGATATTTCGACAATGTTTTCAAGGCGAGTTTTTAGTTTATTTGGCATTAAAAACTGACCTTGCCTTGTTCTGCTAGTGGAATTGAATCCCAACCTGACTTAATTGGGATAATAATAAGTGCTATTTCATTTAATAACTCAATATCGTTATTCGTGCTTGCTTCAAATAATTTTTCAGAGCTAAACGTGTATAAAGCTGATAAATTTTCTGAGATATCACCACCTTGACTATGATCAAGAGAGCCTTCTAAAACGCCTAAGATAGCGATGGCATTTGATATTTGTGCTCCCTTTTTTGCGTAGTCTTTTTGGGCTATAGCACCTTTAGCGGTTGCTATATTGTCCAACAATTTTTGAAACAACATGGCAACTAATTGATAAGGAGATGCTTCACCAGCATTACTTACCGTTGTTTGTTGATATTTTTTTAATGATACATGAGCCATTATTTACTCCAAAGATAACAACACTAACTAAGTGCTATATAGTAAATGTACGTTTTGTCATTTAACCAGCATATTTATATGATGTATAAGTTTTATGCTTAATTGATACTAGTTGCTTTCTATTGCATTTTTATTTACAACAACTGAAAGCCCTTCGCTTTGTGCTTTTTTAAATGCTGCAATTAATATAGCATGGTTTATGCCTTCAATATTTTCAATAAGGCCATTATCGGTAATTTCAATATTATCCCAGCCTCTATCGACAAGATATTTTTCTATATCGGCTAATTGAGAATTTAAATCATCTTTTTTTACAAATATATTAAAACCATATCTGTTACCTTGAACGTGTTCGTTATTTGTTAACATATACTCGGCACTACCATTTAAAATTAGCATTTTACTTTCCATTAAGTTAATAGGTTTATCATCACTATTCATATATTGTGCCAGTATTTATTGACACTTGATTATATGTCTAAAAATTTTCAATAATTAGTAGCAAAATTAATGCTTATACTTATTATCGACCGAATGTCTTTTTTCTAAATGCATTTTATCTATTTAATCGAGCTATTAAGTGACAAAATAATGACTTATAGTGTCAATTTTTTGTTGCCTATTTAGCGCTAGTTGATAGAATCATGAATAGTATAATTCTAATCGGTATAATTAACAGTTGCTTATGAACTCAATACATCATACTCAAGGTCACAAAAAAATCCTTATTATTGATAATGATGTGAGTCGTTCTCATCAAGTGGCGACGGTCTTGTCTTTTATTGGCGAGCACTTTATTCAGTGTCCTCCAAGTATCGTAGAAGAATGCTTTAAAGAAAGTGAGCACTTGTTAACGGTAATTATTTCTGGAGAGGTATCACCTGAAATAATAAAGCTGGTTGAAACTAATCCTAAAATCCCTTTTCTGTTACATGATGTTGTCGATGCTAATATTTTGGATGGTTATTGTAATGTTATTGCTAGTTTAAGTACCCCATTAAACTACGCCCAATTAACTGAACTTATTCATCATTGTCATCAATATCACAATAAGTTACCACGAACAGGCCCTAAGCTTAACTCAAGTGCTTTATTTCGTTCTTTGGTGGGAACAAGTAAGTTAATGAATGATGTGCGCTTTTTAATTGAACAGGTGGCCAGAAACCCTGCGAGTGTCTTAGTGCTTGGCGAGTCAGGTACCGGTAAAGAAGTGGTTGCGCGTAATATTCATGATTTATCTGAACGAGCTAAGGGCGCTTTTGTCCCTGTTAACTGTGGTGCTATCCCTGCTGAATTATTAGAAAGCGAACTATTTGGTCATGAAAAAGGGGCTTTCACTGGTGCTATTTCAACACGAAAAGGTCGTTTTGAATTAGCTGAAGGTGGTACATTATTTTTAGATGAAATCGGCGATATGCCGCAACCAATGCAAGTGAAGTTACTTCGTGTGCTGCAAGAGCGTACTTTTGAACGTGTTGGTGGTAGTAAAAGCTTAAAAGCAGATGTGCGCATTATTGCAGCGACCCATCAAAATTTAGAAGATATGATTAAAACAGGTGGTTTTCGCGAAGATTTATTTTATCGCCTGAATGTTTTTCCTATTGAAACACCAGCATTGCGAGATCGAAAAGAAGATATTCCTTTATTATTAAAAGAATTACTCGCTCGTTTCGAGCAAGAACAAAAAAGAACAGTACGTTTTACTGATAAAGCCATTGAGTCCTTAATGGAGCATTCTTGGGGCGGAAATGTTCGTGAGTTGTCCAATTTAATTGAACGCATGTTAATTATGTATGGCGATCAAATTGTTGATGTAGCCGAGTTACCACAAAAATATCAACATATTGATGCCGAAGTTTATACGCCCGAATACCCTGAGGAATTACGAGAGCGAGAAGCTATTAATGAGTTGTTTGGTGGCTTCGATTATGATGACGATGAAGACAGCACTGATGAAGGAACGTCTGATGAAAATAATCAGTTTGTTAATGGTCTTAATCAGAATGAGCATAATGCTTTAGCAGTCAAAAATCATAACGGTATTTCAAATGCGAGTTTATTGCCAAATGATGGGGTAAACCTGAAAGAATACTTGGCTGAATTAGAGGTTTCACTTATTTCTCAGTCGTTAGTCAAACATCAATATGTTGTAGCTCGCGCGGCAGAAACTCTAGGTATGCGCAGAACAACGCTTGTTGAGAAAATGCGTAAATACAATTTACAAAAACCATCTTAACGATATATCAAAGTACAAGTTGTTGTCGTTGAAATTCAGATGTCTTTTTTCTAATAGAATAAATTAGGTTGATATTTACGCTACAAGTAAAGTTACTGATAAAGCTAATGCCAATCCTTTGACAGTGTGCTTTTAGCAATTGATGCACCACAAGATACTGATAAATAACAATAAAAACTATGGCATGTATAATGCTTTAATCAACGTGATATAAATTTATTTTGGACGTTGATTTTATGGCACTAGCACAGCATTTTATTGCTAATAATTGTTTTAACTCTGTAAAGATCCTTTTGCCTACAAATACATTGGCAGACCCAACCTTGTTAGAAAGAGAGACTTTCCCTGGCGAATTAGCGTCATTGCGTGCCCAACTGTCCAAAAAGCAATCCATTCAGAGTCCGTCAGCTCAAAGCCAGTTCCCCCATAATGAGGTGGCGTCAAAAAAACAGTCTTATATTGGCGTAAATTTTCTGCAACAAAAAAATCAACAGTCAAATTACGCTGAAATGGCAGATCAACTGATTGAAATGATGCCTACAGGCCTGGTTATGCTTGATGGAAATGGCGTAGTTGTAAAAATTAACAAAGTCGCTAGAGGCTTACTTGATGAGCCTATTTTAGGACAACCTTGGTTTAGTGTTATTGCTCGCTCATTTAAACCTCGAGCCGATGATTGGCATGAAGTATCCCTTAAAGATGGTCGTCGCGTTAAATTAGAAATTGCGAGTTTAGGTGACCAACCAGGGCAGTTAATCATGATTACCGATTTAACGGAAACGCGCTTATTACAAGATAAAGTTGGTCAATTACAACGACTTTCATCTTTGGGTCGTATGGTGTCAACATTAGCACACCAAATTAGAACACCACTTTCTGCTGCAATGTTATATAGCGCTAACTTATCGAATAAAAAACTTTCTGATGAGTCTCGTGTTAGTTTCCAAGAAAAGTTGGGTTCTCGATTACATGATTTAGAGCAACAAGTTAATGATATGCTTCTATTTTCTAAAAGTGGTAATGAACAAGTTGTTCAATCGTTGTCAGTTAACGAACTGATTAATGATGCGACACAGTCAATGGATGCGTTAATTACTAAAGCTAACGCCAAATTAAATATTCGTTTACCTAATAATGATCATTTTATTTTAGCTAATAAAAATGCGTTAACAGGGGCGATACAAAACCTAATTCATAATGCATTACAAGCGACAGGTTCAAACCAAGTTAAGCAACCCGTTATTAACATTCAAATTTATAGCCAGAGTAATACTGTTTATATTAGTGTTAAAGATAATGGTGCCGGTATTAACAGTAAAAATATAGACAAAATATTCGAACCATTTTATACCTCTAGCCATAAGGGAACTGGGCTTGGGTTGGCTGTTGTTAAGTCGGTGGTTGAAGCACATCAAGGTAAAGTAAATTATTTAAGTAAAGCCGGAGAAGGCGCTCATTTTTGTCTTAAGTTACCGTTACTAGATAAAACTAGTGAAGACAAATCAGCACAAAATGCAAACCAACAGGAGAAGTCTCATGAGTCATCATAAAATATTGGTTGTGGAAGATGATGCTGGTTTACGCGAAGCATTGATTGATACTATTACTTTAGCTAATTATCAGTGTATTGAAGCCGACTCAGCTGAAAGTGCTTTGCTTTTACTAAAAAATCACAGTGTTGATATTGTTATTAGTGATGTACAAATGGGTGGAATGTCAGGGCTTTCTTTATTAAAAAACATTAAAAATAATCACCCTAACTTACCTGTATTATTAATGACAGCCTACGGCACTATTGATGATGCCGTTGAAGCAATGAAACACGGTGCTTGTAATTATATTGCTAAACCTTTTTCGCCAGAAGTGTTATTAAATATGATAAGTCAGTACATACCATTATCAGAAGTTGATAAAAACACGCCGATAGTAGCGGATAAAAGTAGTATAGCGTTATTGAGTTTAGCGCGTAAGGTGGCAACAACAGAGGCATCGGTTATGGTGCTTGGCCCTAGTGGCTCAGGTAAGGAAGTGTTAGCGCAATATGTGCATAATAATTCACCTCGAGCACAACAGCCTTTTATTGCCATTAACTGTGCTGCAATTCCTGAAAATATGCTAGAAGCCACTTTATTTGGTTACGAGAAAGGCGCTTTTACCGGAGCGATTCAAGCGTGTCCCGGTAAATTTGAGCAGGCTCAAGGAGGCACAATTTTACTTGATGAAATCACTGAGATGGATTTAGGGTTACAAGCTAAAATTTTACGTGTATTGCAAGAGCGTGAAGTAGAACGTTTAGGTGGCAGAAAAACGATAAAATTAGATGTACGCGTTATTGCAACGAGCAATCGTAATCTTAAAGACTCTGTAAAGCAGGGCGACTTTAGAGAAGATTTATACTACCGTTTAAATGTTTTTCCATTAACTTGGCTACCTTTAGCACAACGACCTGATGATATAATACCGTTGGCGCAACATATGGTGGTGAGTTATTGCCAAAAAAATGGTGAACAAGTTGTTGAATTTACTACTGCGGCTCGAAGTAAGTTAAATGCTTATAGTTGGCCGGGTAATGTGCGAGAACTTGATAATGTAATCCAAAGAGCATTAATTTTACAAAGTAATCAAGTTATCGATGCAAGTGATTTAATGATTGAAAATTTTGAAACAGCGAGTGTAAATGAAGTTGATAATACTATTGCACCCGATGATAAATTAGGTAGTGAATTAAAGCTGCAAGAAAATCAAATAATTTTAGATACCTTACAAGCTTGTCATGGTAGTAGAAAAGAAGTTGCCGAACGTTTAGGCATTAGCCCGCGAACACTGCGTTATAAAATTGCCAAAATGCGTGATTCAGGTATAAACATCCCCGCGTAAATTCAGTTTTAATCTTTCAATGTCAGTTGTTAATTTAGACAACTGACATTATTTTGTCTTCAATACCTATCACTTTTAATCATTAGATGTTTTTATAACTATTTGTTTTAATTTACTTTATGGTTATATGCGCTACTACATTTTTAATTTCTATTCAATTGGCACCATGCTTGCAGAATCACTAGTTATATATAATTTTTATTGCGTTATAGCAAAAAATTGACACAAGTGAGACTCCTATGGACATAAGCACTAATTCTTTATTCGCACAAATGCAAAGTATGTCATTACAAGCGTCTGGTAATAAAATTCCAGCTGTTGGTGGCGATATGGAAGGTATACCAGGTGTTAACTCTGCAGGGAAGGTCAATTCATCAAGTAATGATTTTGGCAACTTACTCACTGACGCATTAAAAACAGTTCATGAACTACAGCAAGATACTGGTGCTAAAAAAATGGCTTTTGAAATGGGCGATCGCAGCGTGACATTAGGTGATGTGATGATTGCATCGTCAAAGTCTGGTATAGCCCTAGATGCCACTGTTCAGGTACGTAATAAGTTTGTTGAAGCTTATAAAGAAATTATGAGCATGCCAGTGTAATTTAAGCGAATTAAATAACCAATAGCGGCGTTGCTTTCAATCGCAATAGGCCAGCTATTACTCATTCAAGCGCCTTGCTCTTGATGATTTACTCTCACTTAAATGTGAGTATGAAAAATAAAGTAGTAAGCGGAGAAGTAAAGTGGCTGAAACAAATTCAATAGTAGCAACAGATAACAATAGTTCAATGATTGCCAATGATTATGGTGATGATAGTGCTATTGAAGAAAAAAAATCAGGCTTTGCCGCTGCTTTAGGTGATGCAGACACGTTACGTCAAATAACCTTAGTAGTGGCGTTATCTATCTGTTTAGCTATTTCTGTGTTTGTAATTATTCTTGCGAATGAACCTGAATATCGCTTTTTAGCCAAACAACCTACAGAACAACTGATTAAAACAATGGATTTTCTTGATGCCAGTAAAGTTGATTACCGTCAAGAAAATAACACTCTGTCAGTACCAAGCGATGAATACCAAACCATAAAATTATTATTAGCCCGCGAAGGTTTATCAGCTGAAGCGACAGAAGGCGAAGATATGGTAATGCAAGATATGGGGTTTGGTGTTAGTCAGCGTGTCGAGCAAGAACGTTTAAAGTATGGTCGAGAACAGCGAATTGCTAAAACCATTGAAGAATTACAAAGTGTTTCTCGTGCAAGGGTATTACTTGCCATTCCAAAAGAAAATATTTTTGCCCGTCGTGAGAAAAACCCTTCAGCGACAATAGTACTAACTTTACAGCGCGGACGTTTACTTTCGGCTGAAGAAGTTGATGCTGTTGTTGATATTGTTGCTTCATCAGTTCAAGGCATGAGTCCAAATCGTGTTACGGTAACGGACCAAAATGGGCGTTTATTAAATTCAGGCAGTCAAAATTCAGTGTCTGCTCGTTCGCGTAATGAATTAGATATTGAACAAAAGCGTGAACAGGAATATATGGATAAAATTTCTAATATACTCATTCCTGTTGTTGGCTTAGGTAATTACACTGCGCAAGTTGATGTAACCATGGACTTTACTAATGTAGAAGAAACAGCTCGTCGTTATAATTCTGATTTACCTGCACTTCGTAGTGAAATGAAAGTTGAAGATAGTACTATTGGTGGTCTATTAGGTGGCATACCTGGTGCTTTAACTAATCAACCACCACTTGAATCGAGTATTCCTGAAGATGCACAAGGTCAACAAACAAAGTCAACGCCAACTAGAAAGCATAGTGAATCAACTAAAAACTATGAGCTTGATGAAGCGATTAGTCATACGAAACAGCAAACAGGTGTTGTACGTAGAATTAGTGTTTCTGTCGCACTTGATTATGTTGATGGCATAGCTCCTCCAATTGACCCTGAAGCCGAAGGAACACCAGCAGTCGCAGTTGCTAAAGTACCAAGAAATGTAGCTGAAATTGCCTCGATTCGACGTTTATTGCAAGGAAGCATTGGTTTTGATTTACAAAGAGGAGACGTTTTAGAAGTTATTACGATTCCTTTTAATCGCATTGATCTTGGCGCAACTGACGTGATACCAATGTGGGAACAGCTGTGGTTTTTGAAATTATCAAAGCTGTTGATGGCCGCATTAGTGATTATAGTTTTAATTATGGCTGTTGTTCGCCCAATGTTGAAACGCTTAATTTATCCTGATAGTTCACCAGATGATTACGGTGATAAATCACTTGATGGTCATATAGATCTTGGTGATGAAACCATGGATATGCTAACGTCAGACTTTGATGCAGGCAATGTTGGTTTTGCGGCTGATGGTAGCTTACAATTACCAGACCTTCATCGTGATGAAGATATATTAAAAGCGGTTCGAGCGTTAGTTGCTAATGAGCCTGAATTGTCGTCGCAAGTAGTTAAAAGTTGGTTAACCGAAGATGAGTGATGAATTAAGCGTAGGCGGAGAACTTACCGCAACAAAACCAAGTTTTGATATTAATAAGTTAGAAGGTAGCGAGAAGGCTGCTATTCTTTTGTTAAGCTTATCTGAAGAAGATGCAGCTCAAATATTGAAACATCTAGAGCCTAAACAAGTACAGCAAGTAGGTACTGTTATGGCCGCAATGGAAGATTTCACCCAAGAGAAAATCACCGCAGTACATAAACAATTTATTCATGATATTCAAAACTTCTCTACTATTGGTTTTCAAAGTGAAGATTTTGTTCGTAAAGCTTTAACTGCTGCTTTAGGTGAAGATAAAGCTGGTAACCTGATTGATCAGATTATTATGGGCGGAGCATCCAAAGGTTTAGATTCTTTAAAATGGATGGACTCTAAGCAAGTTGCTAATATTATTCGAAATGAACATCCCCAAATTCAAACGATCGTGCTTTCATATTTAGCACCTGAACAATCAGCTGAAATCATGAGTCAGTTTACCGACAAAGTTCGTTTAGATTTAATGATGCGTATTGCTAATTTAGAAGAAGTACAACCTGCTGCTCTTCAAGAATTAAATGAAATTATGGAAAAACAATTTGCAGGCCAAGCGGGTGCTCAGGCAGCTAAAATGGGTGGCTTGAAAGCAGCTGCAGATATAATGAACTATCTTGATACGAATGTTGAAGGCACACTGATGGATTCGATGCGAGAAAACGACGAAGAAATGAGTCAACAAATCCAAGACCTAATGTTTGTATTTGAAAATCTATCAGATGTTGATGATAGAGGTATGCAAGCAATCTTGCGAGAAGTTGAACAAGACGCACTAATGAAAGCTATTAAAGGTGCTGATGAAGCACTCAGAGAGAAATTCCTTAGCAATATGTCAAAACGTGCGGCTGAAATGCTAGTCGATGATCTTGATGCAATGGGTCCTGTACGTATTAGTGAAGTAGAAGTTGCACAAAAAGAAATTCTTGCTGTTGCCCGTCGATTATCTGACGCTGGTGAAATTATGCTTGGCGGCGGCGGCGGTGATGAGTTTTTATAATCTTCATTGATGATAGTAGAATATTTATTTGTTATTTAGGCTTTATACTTTTTTTTACTTCGTATTTGCCTGACAAGTTAACCCCAGCTTTGAGAAAGATATGAATAAAATATCAACACGCATTATAAAAGCAAAAGAATCAGAAGAATTAGATGTTTGGTCTTATCCAAATGTTCAAGCAGAAGTTATTGAAAATCAAGAAGGCCATACTAATGCTTTAGGAAAAAAGAGTACTTGGCGATTTGAGCCGCCTGAAGAAGAAATTGTCGAGCCTGATCCGCTTACTGCAGAAGAAATTGAAGAAATAAGACAAGCTGCGCATGATGAAGGTTTTGGTCAAGGTAAAGAAGAGGGCTTTGCCAAAGGATATGAAGAAGGTAAAGCGCAAGGTATTGAAGAAGGTACTGTGCAAGGTATTGAAGAGGGCACAGAGCAAGGGTTAACTCAAGGTAAAGAAACAATTGAAACCTTGAGTGAAAATTGGAAAAGCTTAATTGAACAATTAGATAAACCTTTAGCGAGTGTTGAAAAAAATGTAGAAGAACAACTTTTAAATTTAGTTGTGCAACTAACTGAAGCCGTTGTTTTACAAGAAGCTAAAACTAATCCTGATATTTTGATGGCCGCCATCAATGCAGGTATCAAATCATTGCCTAGCAATGAATCTACAACACAAATATACTTAAATCCTGAAGACATTAAACGCGTAGAACAGCAGTTTGGCGCACCTCACATTAAAGAAAGTGGTTGGAAATTACTACCCGCTCCGCAATTAAGTGTTGGAAGTTGCCAAATAGAAAATAGCACCTCTAATATCGATTTACAGATGAAGTCTCGTTTAAAGCAAGTATTGGAATCTTTCTTGCAAGATGCATTACATCAATAATTTTTTGACTAATTGAGCGTGAATTAACTTACGCTTTTATCTCGTGTACAAAGGGTAAGAAATGGTCGATAGCCAACGCATCAGTGACAGATTAAAAAACAGCCAAAAATTTATACACCCATTTAAAGAGCCCGTTGCCGGTCGCTTAGTACGTGTTGTTGGTTTAACTTTAGAGGCTGTTGGTGTTAAAGCACACATTGGTAGCCAATGCTTAGTAGAAACCGCACATGGTGATTTGTTAGCCGAAGTGGTTGGTTTTGCGCAAGAAATTACTTATCTTATGCCAGAAGAGAGTCTGCGTGGTGTGTTGCCCGGCGCTAGAGTACTTCCAATATCATCTAAAATGCACCTGCCTTTGTCAATGAATTTACTTGGACGAGTGATTAATGGCATAGGTAAACCGCTTGATGGCAAAGGCCCTATTAGTAACGATGAAGATTACAAACTAAATACCAGCCCTATTAATCCTTTATCACGTCGAGCCATTACTGAACCACTTGATGTTGGTGTACGATCAATTAATAGCTTTATTACCGTTGGTAAAGGCCAACGTATGGGACTATTTGCAGGGTCAGGCGTCGGTAAAAGTGTATTAATGGGGATGATGACACGAGGAACAACTGCTGACGTTATTGTTGTTGGTTTAGTTGGTGAGCGTGGACGAGAAGTAAAAGAATTTATTGAAGAAATTTTAGGTGAAGAAGGGCGAGCTCGTTCGGTTGTTGTCGCTGCACCTGCTGATAATTCTCCTTTAATGCGGTTAAAGGGCTGTGAAACAGCGGTACAAATAAGTGAATACTTTCGTGATCAAGGTTTAGATGTTTTATTACTGTTAGATTCATTAACTCGATATGCACAAGCACAACGAGAAATAGCGTTAGCGGTAGGTGAACCTCCTGCAACCAAAGGGTATCCACCCTCCGTTTTTTCAAAATTACCACAGCTTGTTGAACGTGCGGGTAATGGTGGTGAAGGGCAAGGATCAATTACGGCTTTTTATACCGTATTAACGGAAGGTGATGATCTACAAGATCCTATCGCTGATGCTTCTCGTGCTATTTTAGATGGTCATATTGTTTTGTCACGTGATCTTGCTGACGCAGGACATTATCCTGCAATTGATATTGAAGGGTCGATTTCTCGTGTCATGCCGATGGTTACCAGCATGGAGCATCAAACTCTGGCTCGTCAACTGAAGCAAATTTATTCTCTGTATCAACAAAACAAAGATTTGATTGCTATTGGTGCTTACACTAAAGGAAATGATCCTAGAATTGATCAAGCGATTAATGTTCAGCCCGTTATTAACTTTTTTTTACAGCAGCAGATTCAAGAAGTAATACCCTTTGAACAAAGCGTACAGCAATTACAAGAAATAATAGCCGCAGCTACGGCTAATGCTAAACGTAATTAAAAAAATTAATGTTGAAAAGCTAATGTTGAAAAATAGTATTGTTAAAAACACAGTTTTGAAAAACTAATTGAGCGTAGTAATCGGCAGTAGTAAATGTGCAAGTGTAGCGGCCGAATTATCTCAAACATGCTAATAGTTTAAGGAAAACATATTATGGCCAAAAATAATAATAAACAGTTACTCACGCTGCTCAAGTTTGAGCAAAGTAAAGTCGAGAAGGCTGAGAATGCGTTGCGTAGTGCTGAAAATGATTATCAGCAAAACTTAACTCGTTTACAAAGTGTGTCTGATTATCGATTAGAGTATATGTCACGATTGAGTGAACGAACCGCGCTTGGCTTGGATAGTGCGACTTACAATCACTATCATGCTTTTATTAATAAGCTCGATAATGCTGCAGAACAAGTAAGAATTGCTATGAATCAGGCTAAAGCGTTAGTTGAACAAAGTAAGGCGCTGTGGATCAAACAAAGACAAAAAGTACAGGCTGTTGAGATGCTTACAGATAAGCGCAATGCGGCGTTAATGAAGATTGAAAGTAAAAAAGAACAAGGTATGTTTGATGAAATTTCGACTCAGCAATTCTTACGTCGAAAATCTAGTCACTAATCGAGTTGAATATGTTTAAGTGATCGCTCGAATGACGAGGATTATTTTAATAAAATAATCTTTCTTTATATTTACTCGTTATAGTTATTTAAAAGCTAACTGGAATGATTATTGCTTTATTTTAATATATCAGGAAATATTTTCCTTCATTTATAATTTAGTTATATTCATTTTGACAATTGGGGCTATTATGCAACAACTCAATGTTTTATCCATGAAAGTATCACAAAGTATCGAAAATAAAGGCGATTCAGATGCTTTAATTTCCGCTCCACCAAAGGATAAATTTTCTCAGCATATAGACCTACAGCTCTCTAAAATTAAGAAGCATACAGAGTCTGAAAACAATCCTCCTAATGATGGAATCGTCTCTAATGAAGAAGCTTCTTCGAAAACGAGTAAGCCAGCTATTGAGCAAAAAAATATAAACAGGGATGATAAAGTCCAAGATAGATCCGAATATTATCAAGCTGTAGTTGATGACGCTGATTCGGCAACAAATGTGCAAGAAGTTGCCGCTATAGGCAAACAAGATGAACCTGATACAAATATAGTTAATGCTGATGATAAACAAATTATCGATGAATCAGAATTACTCATGACTTTTTTGACCAAAGTAGATCAAACGCTAGTGACTAATGCTTCCTCCGATAAATTTTCACCTTCAGTAGTGAATATAGGTGAAATATCTGATGAGCAGAAAGCAAAGGTTGAAGCGAAATTATTATTGAAATCAAGTGATTTAGTTGCTGATTTGTCAAGTGTTGCTAAGGCGGTTACCTCAACAGCAGATGTGTCGTCAGATGATATTCCAAAACAAGAAAAAGTGATTAATTCATTAATTTCTTCGTCAAAAAGTGCAGACATTATTAAAGGATCCAACACTAAAGAAACGAATATTGATAATCAGGTAAGTAGTAAATTATCAATTGATGGTGAAAGTTCAACAGTTGAAGAGTTGGTTGCTGACAAATTACTTAGTAAGGATAGTACTAATAATCTAGGAAGCGATTTAGCGAAATTAGCTGAAAAAAATGTTGTCACTAATAATAAAGCGATAGATCAAGCAGGAATAAGTCCAAATGGCGAAAATAAAAATACTCAGAAATTAGTTGATACTGCCATAGAAAGCCAAGGCACAAAGCAAGCTGAAACTGATAACCAAAGTGATAAGCTTCAACAAAATATCGTGACGACAAGTAAAGAAGCTAATGCGAGTAACACAAGCTTACCGACAAAAGAAATATTAGGGACTTCAACTGAAGTAGAGTCAAAAATTAATGAAAAGCTTGAAAAGTTAATTAAAGCAGACAATGGGATTAACGTCCAAAAAAGTGATTTAGCTATTGCTGAAGCTGATATTGCTGCTGATAGTGCTAAAACTCAAAGCACGACAATTAAAAATAACGATAATCTAACTTCTCCAGTCATCAATAAAAATGTAGCAACAAATAATTCAGAGCAAACCTTGGTTGAACCTGATACGGAAGAAAATACTACGGCTGAATCTGAAGAGGAATTAAGTGCTCGGTCGACTGATAAACTTCTTGAGCAAAATAAAGCATTAGATACTGATGGTAATAAGGGAGTTAATGATAAAAAAAATCCGGCAGGAGATATTGCCGCTCCAACCAACAGTAGTAACTTTATTGGTGAAGCGAGTAGAGCAACACAAGATGCTTATGACAGAATGGACCAACAATCATCTGACGTTGCTTCTTTAACTGGAAGTGCTGAAGTTTCACAAAGCCAAAAAACTAACACTCAATTGCATCAAGAAACTATTTCAATTTTTAGACGAGATTTTGCCGAAGCAGTAAAAGATAAAGTGATGTTAATTATTTCACAAAAATTACAGCAATTCGATATTACACTCGACCCGCCAGAGTTAGGTAATGTGCAAGTAAGGGTTAATTTGCAAGGAGAGCAAGCAACTGTAAATTTTGTGGTTCAAAATCAACAAGCTAAAGAAGCGTTTGAGCAGAATATGCATAAGTTAAGAGATTTGTTAGCTGATCAAGGTGTTGATGTTGGGGACGCGAATGTTGAACAACAATCTCAGCAATCAGACTCAGAAGGAAATACTGAGAGTAACCAACGTAATTTCTCGCAAAATACTGCTGATGCAAGTGATGTCATAGAACACAGTTTGTCAGCAAGAATGTCTGATCCTTCAACTAAAGTTATCGATTACTATGCATAAATAAAGCTATATGAATAGAATTGCAGATAAATTAGGCTAAATATCACTAAGTTGGCGAAAACACATTGGCTAGAGTACTATTCAAGGATATAGTTTACTAATATTTACTAATAAAGAGCTAAAGGTAATTTATGGCTGACGAAAAAGGTAAAAAAGCTGATTTAAAAATAGACGGTGGTGGCAAAAAGAAAAAATTGGTCATCATTATTGCTATTGTAGTCTTATTGTTAATTGGCGGTGGTGGGTACTACTTTTTAATGGGTAGCGGCAGCAATGAAACATCAGAACAAGCTAAATCTAGCCAAGAAGCTTCTGGTGGAGACAGTGATGCAGATCAAAATGCACCTGCTCAAATAGGAACAGCACTTTATGTTCCAATGCCTAGGCCATTTCGCTTTAATATACCGGGTTCAACCCGTGACCGTTTTATTGAAATACGAGTACAATTGTTAGTTAGATATGCTGAAGATGAAGAGAATGCTAAAATGCATATACCTTTAATTGAAAGTACTTTATTAAGTATTTTCTCACAAGCTAATGCTGACGATTTAGCCACTAGCGTAGGTAAAGAAGTATTGAAGGAACAAGCTCTTTCGGCAGTGCAGTTAGTAATGAAAGATCTTAAAGGCAATGAAACCGTTGAAAAAGTTCTGTTTACGGGTTTTGTAATGCAATAATTCTTAAAAGGCAGCGAATAATTACCTGCTAGTTTACAATGATAAAGACAGTTGAGAATGTTCATTTGAACGTATATTAACTAGGCCCAATTGAGCCAATATAGGCGAAAAGAGTATGACGCGTGAGTGATTTATTATCCCAAGACGAAATTGATGCGCTTTTACATGGCGTTGATGATGTTGAAGAAGAAGAAGTAGTTGACGATTCTACCACGCGAGAAGATGGTAGTGCTGACTATGATTTTTCTTCGCAAGATCGCATTGTTCGTGGTCGTATGCCAACGTTGGAAATGGTTAACGAACGATTTGCCCGTCACATGCGTATTAGTTTATTCAATATGATGCGCCGAACCGCTGAAGTATCGATAAACGGTATTCAAATGATAAAGTTTGGTGAATATATTCACACTTTATTTGTACCAACAAGCTTAAATATGGTGCGCTTTCGCCCATTAAAAGGCACCGGCCTTATAACAATGGAAGCACGTTTAGTTTTCATTTTAGTTGATAACTTTTTTGGCGGTGATGGCCGCTATCACGCTAAAATTGAAGGTCGAGAATTTACGCCAACCGAGCGTCGTATTATTCAAATGTTATTAAAATTAATATTTGAAGACTACAAAGAGTCTTGGTCACCGGTGATGGATGTGTCTTTTGAGTACTTAGACTCTGAAGTCAACCCGTCAATGGCAAATATAGCAAGCCCAACAGAAGTTGTGGTTATCAGCTCTTTCCATATTGAACTTGATGGTGGTGGTGGTGACTTCCATATTGCCCTACCTTACGCAATGCTTGAGCCTATTCGAGAGTTACTTGATGCCGGTGTGCAAAGTGATAAAGAAGACACGGATATGCGCTGGTCTAAGGCCTTGCGTGATGAAATTATGGATGTACCTGTAGCACTTAATACTAAGTTTTTAGAAGTTAAGTTACCACTCAGTCAACTGATGGAGCTGCAAGCAGGCGATATAATCCCCATAGAAATGCCCGAATATATTACTGTTTTAATTGAAGATTTACCTACATTTAGGGCTAAGTTAGGGCGTAGCCGAGAAAATATAGCGTTGAAAATAGAAGAAAAAATTAAACGTCCTGAATCAGTTAAATCTGAATTAACTATTTTGACTAAAGGCGGTAAACGCCTTGATAGCGACGCAGAGCTAGAACTTTTAGAAGATGATTTGTAATACCTACTGGGTATAGAACATTAATTGTAAAGAATTGACATTGAGGCAAGCGGTATGAGTAATGATAACGAAGAAGATTTAAGTATGTGGGATGAGGCGTTAGACGAACAAGCTGAGGCTTCGGCAGAAAAAGCTAATCAAGCGCAAAAAGTTGAATTAGAAGAACTGACAGAAGACGAAAGACCAATCACAGGTGAAGAGAAACGTAAGCTGGATACTATTTTAGATATTCCAGTAACTATTTCTATGGAGGTTGGTCGAAGCAATATTAGTATTAGAAATTTATTACAACTAAATCAAGGCTCAGTGGTTGAATTAGATCGCGTAGCAGGTGAAGCACTTGACGTTTTGGTTAATGGTACCCTTATAGCTCATGGTGAGGTTGTTGTTGTTAATGATAAGTTTGGTATCCGCTTAACGGATGTAATTAGCCAAATAGAACGAATTAAGAAGTTAAAATAATGAGTAAGTTAGTCGTTTTATTTTTTTGTGTTTTATCTGTGTTAACCCCTGTATCTTTTGCGCAAGAAGCGATTGATAATACCGTTGCTAGTGTTGTTGATAATACTACTACTACTAATGAGAAAACCACTCAGGTTGACTCTGATATTAGTAAAAAGAGTGAAATTGAAAATGCTCAAAACGAAAATTCATCAAATGAAAATGCACCGTCCGTTATAGAGAAAACACCTGAAGTAGGTAAGCATGTCAATTCAAGTATGGATGTTGGCAGTATGATCATGTCTTTATTAATGGTATTAGCATTAATTATTGTTAGTGGTTTCGTTTTAAAGCGTTTTAACCTTACTCAGCAAAACTCTAACCGATTAAGCATTGTTGCTAACTTATCTTTAGGTGCTAAAGAAAGAGTTGTCGTATTGCAAATAGGCGAAGAACAATTGGTTTTGGGTGTTTCTGCTCAACAAGTTTCTTTACTTAAAACCTTAGATAAGCCCTTAGATATACAAACGGGAAAAACAGTGGCGTTATCTAGCGGTGTATTATCTTTTCTGCAGAAAAATGCAGCTAAAACATAATTCGGTAGCAAAGCAATATAGCTACCAATGAAACAACACATAACATCAAAAATAATAAATAAGTGACTATGAAAAAAATTGTCTGGTTAGTTTTATTCTCATTGTTAGTATCAACATTAAGTTTTGGTGCTTTTGCTGCTGAAGATTTATCAATGTCAGCCTTAAAATTAACAACGAATCCTGATGGCTCTCAAGAGTACTCAGTAACATTGCAAATTTTAATGTTTATGACAGCGTTAAGCTTTATTCCTGCTGCTGTTATTATGATGACTTCTTTTACACGTATTGTGGTTGTGATGGCCATACTTCGTCAAGCTTTTGGTTTGCAGCAAACCCCATCAAACCAGGTTATTATTGGTTTAACGCTTTTCATGACACTTTTCATCATGACGCCGGTTTACAATCAGATAAATGAAGTAGCAATACAGCCTTATTTATCTGATCAGCTAACTTCTGTACAAGCTATTGATAAAGGTAAAGTTCCATTACGTGCTTTTATGCTTGAGCAAACTCGCTTAAAAGATTTAGATACTTTAGCTTCAATGGCCGGACTTGAGGCTGTTGATAAGCCTACTGATTTACCTATGAGAGTTATTATCCCTGCGTTTATTATTAGTGAATTAAAAACAGCGTTTCAAATAGGTTTTATACTTTTTATTCCTTTTTTGATTATAGATTTGGTGGTCGCCAGTATTCTGATGGCGATGGGGATGATGATGTTATCGCCAATGATTGTCTCGCTACCCTTTAAATTAATGCTGTTTGTATTAGTTGATGGCTGGAATTTAGTTATTGGTACTATTGCAACTAGTTATGGTTTAGGTAGTTAGCGTAAAAAACATTAGCTAAATAAGAGAATATAAGATGGGACCAGAGGTATTTGTAGACATATTAAGAGATGCTTTGTTGCTAGTGATCCTTCTCGTTAGTGCTGTCATCTTGCCAAGTTTATTTGTTGGTTTGCTTGTAGCTATATTCCAGGCTGCAACGTCAATTAACGAGCAAACATTAAGTTTTTTACCTCGTCTAATTGTTACATTGCTCGCCGTTATTTATGGTGGTCATTGGGGGGTACAAAAACTAATGGATTATACCTTTAGATTAGTCGCTAGTATTCCAAGTGTTGTGAACTAATGGAGTTCACCGAGTCAGTTGTTAATCAATATATTGCTGATTTTATTCTTCCTTTAACCCGTATCTCTGCTTTAGTCATGATGATGGTTGGGTTAGGCGCGCGTACCATTCCTGCTCGTATTAAGCTATTTTTATGTGTAACGCTAACCATAGCAATAATGCCTGCAATACCTCCCACTAATGTTGGGGAGCTCTTATCTTTTAGCACTTTTTTATTGATAGGGCAGCAAATACTTATTGGCATTAGTTTAGGTTTTATAACGGTGATGGTAGTTGATACTTTTACCTTAGCAGGCCAAATTATTGCAATGCAATCAGGTTTGGGTTTTGCTTCATTAGTTGACCCCGCCAGTGGTATGAACGTACCCGCGGTAGGTCAGTTTTTCTTAATATTATCAACATTACTTTTTTGGACTATGGATGGGCATTTAGCTTACCTGCAATTTGTAGTAGCAAGTTTCGATACGCTTCCTATTGGCAATGAGATGTTCGCCAGTGTTAAATATCAAGAAATGGTTTTATGGGGGAAGTGGATGTTTGCAACAGCTTTGTCACTTTCGCTAGCGCCTTTAACGGCAATGTTGTTAATTAACTTCTCATTTGGCGTAATGACTAGAGCAGCACCACAGCTTAATATATTTGCTATAGGCTTTCCTATTACTATGATGGCAGGTTTGCTGATTATGTGGTTAACCTTTGGTAATTTCCTGACACATTTTGAATTACAGTGGCAACGAGCATTGGACTTTAGCTGTTACCTCATTAATTGTTCGGGAACTTAAACCAGGTTTAGGCTATTAAGGAATATTTTATGCATGTAGCATATAGTGAAATTTTATACTTAAAGCATAATGTTTTTAGGGTAGTACAGCATGGCTGAGTCAGATAGTGGTGAGAAAAGCGAAGAACCAACAGCAAAAAAACTGGCTGATGCACGAAAAAAAGGCCAAATAGCTCGCTCTAAAGATTTAGGCACCATGTTTGTTTTAGTCGGAAGTGCGTTTGCTCTGATGGTAATGGGGAGCTCCTTGGTTGATGCTTTATCAGCTACCATGAAACGTCTGTTTTCATTGAGTCGTAATGAAACTATGGATCCACATGCTATCGTAGGCGTTATTTATAGTGCGACAAACAATATCATCTTCCCCGTTTTAGCTATTTTTTTGATTATTATGGTAGCCGCCTTTATTGGTAATACCATGTTAGGTGGTATGGCTTTTTCTTGGGAAGCTATGGCCCCAAAAGCTAGCCGGCTTTCTCCTCTTGCAGGCTTTAAGCGTATGTTTGGTGTGCAAGCAGGGGTTGAATTATTAAAATCTATTATGAAGTTTTTTGTAGTATTTATTGTCGCTTTTTTACTGCTGAAAGGGCTTTTCTCACAAATTTTAGGACTTAGTTTAGAAGCTATACCGTCAAACTTTGGCCATGCCGTTAACATGTTGTTGTGGATGTTTTTAGCGTTAGCGCTATCTATTGGTCTTATTGTGGTTATCGACGCTCCTTATCAAGTTTGGAATCATACACGTCAACTTAAAATGACTAAGCAAGAAATTAAAGACGAATATAAAAGTACTGAAGGTAACCCTGAAATTAAAGGGCGCATAAAGCAAACACAATATGAAATGTCGCAACGACGGATGATGGGAGAAGTACCTAATGCAGATGTTGTAATCACCAATCCTACCCATTATAGCGTGGCATTAAAGTATGATGCGAATATGGGAGGAGCACCGCAGCTAGTAGCAAAAGGCATAGATGAAATGGCTATACACATTCGTACTATTGCCAAAGAGCATAATGTTGAAATAGTACAGTCACCAGCTTTAGCAAGGTCGATATATTATACTGCAGAGGTTGACCAAGATATTCCTGAAGAACTTTATGCCGCCGTAGCTCAGGTGCTAGCATTTATTTTTCAGCTTAATGAACATAAAAAAGGTAAAGGTAAAAAACCTATTCCTATTCCTAAGAAGCTGCCTATTCCTGAAGAGTTCAAATATTAAAATATTGCGGCGTTACTTTTGGTATAGCTTTTGCAAATCCAAAGCTAGCGTCAAAAATTTACCATAACGAGCAGCAGTATCAAATGCAATTAAACGCCTTCTTCAATAAATTCGATAAGAAAAAATTATCTCATATCTCAGGGTTGGGTACACCAATCCTTGTAATGGCTGCACTTGGTATGGTTATTCTACCTATGCCTGCGTGGTTATTGGATGTACTCTTCTCATTTAACATTGCGTTATCTTTAGTGGTGTTATTAATCACTGTATACACACTTAAACCACTAGAATTTGGTTCATTTCCCTCGGTTATTCTTATTGCAACCATTCTCCGCTTAGCACTTAATGTTGCGAGTACTCGGGTAGTTTTACTTGAAGGACATGAAGGTACCGATGCTGCTGGTAAAGTGATTGAAGCCTTTGGCTCTGTTGTTATTGGTGGTAACTATGCTGTTGGTTTAGTTGTATTTTTGATTTTAATTATTATCAATTTTGTAGTAGTTACTAAAGGTGCAGGGCGTATCGCTGAAGTTACCGCGCGTTTTACGCTTGATGCTATGCCAGGTAAACAAATGGCGATTGATGCCGATTTAAATGCCGGCTTTATTAACGCTGAGCAAGCAAGAGAACGTCGAATTGAAGTTACCAGTGAAGCTGATTTCTATGGTTCGATGGATGGTGCAAGTAAATTTGTTAAAGGCGACGCTGTTGCAGGTATTTTAATTTTATTTATCAACATCGTGGGTGGACTAGTTATTGGAATGGTTCAACATGACCTTAGCTTTAATGAAGCTGTTGAAATTTATACTTTGCTAACCATTGGTGACGGTTTAGTGGCGCAAATTCCAGGGTTACTATTATCTGTTGCAACCGCGATTGTAGTAACACGCCAAAATACCTCCCAAGATATGGGGGAGCAGGTAAGTAGTCAATTAGGGCAAGAAAAATCACTTTATATCGCCGCAGGCGTTATGTTTGTCATTGGTGTAATTCCTGGAATGCCGCATTTTGCATTTTTACTCTTTGCTAGCATTATTGCAGCCGTTGCTTATTTTGGTACTAAACATAAAGCAACTAAAGCTACAGAGTTAGAAAAAGTTGCTGAAGAAGCGCAAGTACAAAGTCAGCAAAAAGAAGAGGAAGTTAAAGAGTTAGGTTGGGATGATGTTAATCATGTTGATGTTATTGGTTTAGAGATTGGTTACCGATTAATTCCATTGGTTGATAAAGCGCAAGGTGGCGAACTACTTAGCCGAATTAAAGGTGTACGTAAAAAGCTTTCACAGGAATTTGGTTTTTTAGTACCTGCTGTTCATATTCGTGACAATCTAGACCTAGACCCTAATAGTTACCAAATATCGCTAATGGGCGTAACGATAGGGAGTGCAGAGATACGACATGATCAAGAGTTAGCAATAAACCCTGGACAGGTTTTTGGAAAACTTGATGGTGTACCAACGAAAGATCCTGCTTTTGGGTTAGACGCTGTTTGGATTAAGCAAAATCAACGAGAACAAGCACAAACATTAGGGTATACCGTTGTTGACTCAGCGACTGTATTAGCGACACATTTAAGCCAAATTTTAACGAACAATGCTTCTCAATTGTTAGGTCATGAAGAAGTTCAAAACCTTATTGATATTCTAGCTAAAACTTACCCTAAACTCGTTGAAGGCTTTATTCCTGATACACTATCCTTAGGTACCGTTGTTAAAGTATTGCAAAGTTTGATGAATGAAGGTGTTGCTGTTCGCGATATGCGCTCAATTATACAAACCCTTGTTGAGTATGGACCTAAAAGCCAAGATGCAGAAGTGCTAACAGCAGCAGTAAGAATTAGCTTACGTAAATTTATTATTCAAGACTTGGTTGGCCCTGCGTTAGAAATACCTGTCATAACCTTGGCGCCTGAGTTGGAACAAATGTTGCATCAGTCTATGCAGATGGCTGGAGATGATGGTGCAGGTATTGAACCCGGCTTAGCTGAACGCTTGCAAAAATCATTAAATGATGGCGCTCAAGAGCAAGAACTGGCAGGTGATACCCCTATTTTATTAACCTCGGGTATTTTACGATCAGTGTTGGCTAAATTTGTAAAATATACCATACCAGGCTTAAGGGTAATTTCTTATCAAGAAATACCTGATGATAAACAAATTAAAATTGTAAGTGCTATAGGGCAGTAACTAATAAATTTGAGTAAGTAAAATACCGAATAAAAAAGTAACGAGCAACTTAAGTATTGAGCATGATAAGTTGCAGAGTATAGTTTAGTCGCTCGTAGCTAAATAAGGAGTTAACTGTGAAAATAAGACGTTTTGTTGGCAAAGATATGCGTAGCGCATTAGCACAAATTAAAGAAGAATTAGGCGTAGATGCGGTTATTATGTCTAATAAAAAAATACCTGAGGGTGTTGAGTTAATGGCAGCAGTTGACTACAGCCAAGCACCACCTGTAAGTGTAACTTCTTCACATGATAACCCTTCACTGAGTGATCAACGTGGCCGTGAAATACAAAATGATACGGTTAACATTCAAAATACTTCTGCAGCAGCATTGAACAGGGAAGTACCTGAACCACAAATAGGTGGTAATCAAGCTAACAGTACTACCGAGCCTGTTGATAGTTTATCAGCCTTATTAAGCAGACAAGTTCAACATCACTCTTCTGCTCAGCAATCTGAGAAAATCGATGTGCAACAGGGATATACCCAACAAAGTAACCAAGTTTCGAGCGAAGACGATAATATTGAAGATCAATTACGTAACTTTACGCAACGATTACGTCATTCAAAGCCTGATGGAACGATTCCTGTGCCAGAAGCAAGCTATACTAATGAAGATGCTCAATTTGAAGGACATACGTCGTTAGAAGCCGAACAAATGGCAGAAAAGTTACAATCTAAGCCAACTGCTGAACAAGGTGCTGATTTAAACAATCACGTTAACCAGCAAGATTTTGATAAAATGCAACAAGAGATGGCTTCTATAAGAAAGCTGCTTGAACATCAAGTATCAGGGCTTATGTGGCAAGATATGGCGCAAAAAGAACCCCAACGTGCAGTGTTAGTTAACCGTTTATTAGGGTTAGGTTTAAATGAACAAATTGCGGATCAAATAGCAGGTTATGTTCCTTCTGAATATCATGATGAGCAAGCTTGGCAGCAAGCGACCAAATTAATTGGTGAGCAACTTAATACGACGCAAAATGATATTATTCATCGAGGTGGGGTTGTTGCCTTAGTTGGTCCTACAGGTGTAGGGAAAACGACTACTATTGCAAAGCTTGCGGCACGTTTCTCTCAAGTACATGGGCATGAACAAGTGGCACTAATTTCAACTGATACATTTAGAATAGCGGGTTTTGAACAACTGGCTACTTATGGAAAAATTATTGGCTGCCAAGTTAAACTGGCTAAAGATAGTCAAGCATTAGACTTACTGCTTGAGCAGTTTTCTCAAAAGAAATTAATTCTAATTGATACTGCTGGTATGGGACAAAGAGATATACGTTTAGCTGAAAATTTAGCTAATTTGGTATCGAATGCTAGAGTTAGAATAAGAAATTATTTGGTGCTAGCAGCTAATAGCCAGCAGCAAGTTATGCAAGAAAATGTCGATCGCTTTAAAAAAGTACCATTGTCGGGTTGTATTTATACTAAACTTGATGAAAGTGTGAGTGTTGGCGAAATAATTACAACTTCAATTCAAAATGGCCTTCCAATAGGTTATCTTACTGATGGACAAAGAGTTCCTGAAGATATTAAAGTTGCAAATGCTGAAAAATTAGTTACTCTTGCAGATAAGATGGCAATAAATTCAGCGAAGAAAAATGTAGCTCATGTTCAACGTACGGCAAGGCCAATGCCAATAGCGCCAGTGGTGGCGATATAGATGTATTTTAAATTGCAGTATTCTTATTTGAAATAAAGCGATAATATAAGAAGTAATAAATGGCAGATCAAGCGAGCGGCTTAAGAAAGATGCAAGACTTAAAAAAAGTTAAAGTAATAGCAGTTTCTGGTGGTAAAGGTGGCGTTGGTAAAACCAATGTATCATTAAACACGGCTATAGCCCTTGGGCAGCAAGGGAAAAGAGTATTAGTATTAGATGCTGACTTAGGGTTAGCTAATGTTGATGTGATGTTGGGTTTAAGAGTAAAACGCAACCTTTCTCATGTTTTATCTGGTGAATGTGAACTTGATGATATTATTATTACTGGTCCTCGTAATATAAAAATTATTCCAGCCACTTCTGGCTCTCAATCAATGGTTGACCTTACTCCCGCTGAACACGCAGGTTTGATTCGTGCTTTTAGTGAAATGACTACTCAGTTTGATGTACTTATTGTTGATACCGCAGCAGGTATTTCAGATATGGTACTTAGCTTTACTAGAGCCGCACAAGACGTAGTATTAGTTGTTTGTGATGAACCCACGTCAATTACCGATTGTTATGCATTAATGAAACTGCTAAGCCGTGATCATAATGTATTTAAATTTAAAGTTGTTGCCAATATGGTGCGTACGCCTAATGAAGGGCAGCAATTATTTTCCAAATTAACGAAAGTTACCGATAGATTTCTAGATGTAGCACTTGAGTTGGTAGGTGTTATCCCATTCGATGAAAATATTAGAAAGTCAGTACGTAAACAGCAAGCCATTGTTGAAGCTTTTCCTAACTCACCAGCAGCAATAGCGTTTAAGGATTTAGCAAAGAATGTTAGTAGTTGGCCTATACCGAAGCAAGCGTCAGGTCATTTAGAATTCTTTATCGAACAATTACTGGATTACTAACATCTCGTTAATATTAAGTTATCAAGTACTTATTAAAAATAATAAATATAAATACGTTAAAGTATTTAGGTGGGAATAGTCAAAAGTGGCAAAAACTAAAGCCTATAACAACTTAATTGATAAAACTGTGCTGCTTGAACAGCATACTGTGTTGGTTAAGCGAATTGCTTATCATTTACTTGCTCGATTACCGGCAAGTGTTATTGTGGATGACTTAATTCAATCGGGAATGATTGGTTTATTTGAAGCCGCAAATAATTTTGATAACACTAAAGGTGCTAGTTTTGAAACGTTCGCAGGTATCCGAATTAGGGGTGCTATGCTAGATGAAATACGCCGTGGTGACTGGACACCTAGGTCTGTACATAAAAATAGTCGTATGGTTAGTGAAGCAATTAAGCAATTAGAAGCAACATTAGGTAGAGACGTTACTGATATAGAAGTTGCTGAAAAACTTGATATTTCGTTAAATGAGTATCATCATATACTTAGTGAAGTCAGTACGGGTAAAATAGTAGGGATTGAAGACTTAGGAGTGAGCGAAGATGCGCTTAAGTTTGACGACGCTTGTCACGGTGATGACCCATATCAAAGTATCGAGCACAAGGCTTTTAAAGATGGACTAAGCAAATGTATTAGTTCTTTACCTGAACGGGAAGCTCTAGTACTGTCTCTGTACTATGATGAAGAATTGAATTTACGTGAAATTGGTGCCGTGCTTGATGTTAGTGAGTCACGTGTAAGTCAAATTCATAGCCAAGCGATGCATCGATTAAAAGCACGTATGCAATCTTGGCAAAATTAAGTAGAATTATAACTGTGTTAACCTATAAAAATTTTGAATGTTTCGCCGGAGGGTGCCTTGGATAAAAATATGAAAGTACTAGTTGTTGATGATTTTTCAACAATGAGACGTATAGTAAAAAATTTGTTACGCGATTTAGGCTTTACAAACATTCAAGAAGCGGATGATGGCAGTACAGCCTTACCTATGCTTCAAAATGGTGATTTTGACTTTGTTGTGACCGATTGGAATATGCCAGGAATGCAAGGTATTGATTTGTTAAAGGCTATACGTGCTGATTCACGTTTAGCTCACATCCCTGTACTATTAATTACAGCTGAAGCTAAAAAAGAACAAATCGTTATGGCGGCTCAAGCTGGCGTTAACGGCTATATTGTTAAACCTTTTACAGCAGCAACACTAAAAGCTAAATTAAATAAAATTTTTGAACGTCTAGGTTAATTTTTATTTAGACTAGCTAGTTAAAGCTAATTCATAAAACTGATTGGCTTTAATTCAAGTATTAAGGACTGTGCATGAGTATGGCAATGGTGGGGCGTGTTTCTTTGGAGCAGGCTAAATCTTTGGTTGAGCTTTTAGAAAAAGGGCAGCAAGAAAAGGCTGATGAACTTGTTGCAACAATTCAAAACCCTATAAACTCTGAACTATTTGCAGAAATAGGTAAGTTAACTCGTCAATTACATGACTCTTTAACAAACTTTCAGCTAGATTCTCGATTGAATGACTTAGCAACAGCAGAAATTCCAGATGCTAAAGAGCGTTTGAATTATGTTATTACACGTACAGAAGAAGCCGCAAACAAAACTATGGATGCGGTAGAATCTATTTTTCCGGTAATTGAGGATATATCTAGTCAAGTTGGTGCTGTTAAACCAGCATGGGCTAAACTGATGAATAATGAGATAGATTTAAAAGAATTCAAAAGTTTATGCGTTGATATTGATCGCTTGTTAATTACTACAGGAAGAGAAACAGCACATATTCATGGTTTAATGACTGATGTGTTAATGGCCCAAGATTTTCAAGATTTAACTGGGCAGGTTATTCGTAAAGTTATTGATTTAGTACGTGAAGTTGAAGAAAGTTTAATTAACATGTTGACTGCATTTGGAATTTCCTCAGAAAATTCTCAAACAAATTCAAGCCCGAAAGTAGGTGAAAACTTAGTTGAAGGACCAATAGTCAATAAAGAAGATAGAAATGATATTGTTGAAGATCAAGATGATGTTGATGATCTTTTATCAAGTTTAGGTTTTTAACGGGAGTTAGTGAATGTCATTTGAAGCAGATGAAGAAATTTTACAAGACTTTTTAGTCGAAGCAGGTGAAATACTCGAGCAGCTTTCGGAGCAACTCGTTGAACTTGAAAATGATGTTGATAATGCTGATTTACTTAATGCAATTTTTCGAGGTTTTCATACAGTAAAAGGTGGCGCCGGTTTTCTGGCTTTAAATGACCTTGTTGATGTATGTCATGGCGCAGAAAATATATTTGATTTACTTCGTACTGGTAAGCGCACAGTCAATGCCGATTTAATGGACACTATTTTATCAGCGCTTGATACTATCAATGATATGTTTACGTTGGTGAAAAATAGAGAGCCACTTGTTCCTGCTGAAGCAGACTTATTAGCAGAGTTGCACCGTTTAAGTCAGCCTGAAGGAACTGTAGTTGAAGCTTCTGTTCCTCAAGCTGTAGAAAGTGCAACATCTGACTCGGCTGATGATATGAGTGAAGATGAGTTTGAGCGCTTACTTGATGAGTTACATGGTAGCGGTAGTCCTTCATCATCACCAACTCCTGCTATAGAGACGCCAGCTATTGCTGAATCTTCTAATGAAATTTCTGATGATGAGTTTGAATCATTATTAGATGAACTTCACGGACAAGGTGCATTTTCGTCTGAAGTAAAAGATACCTCTTCTTCTATTGTGAATAACTCATCTGATGAAATAAACGATGATGAATTTGAAAGCTTACTTGATGAGTTGCATGGTAAAGGCAATGCGCCTAAAGCTAGTGATGTAGCATCAATAGCACCAGCTGAATCACCTATAGCTAAAGTTACTCCTTCAGCATCTAATACCGCTAGTTCAAAGCCTGTGGTTAGAGAAGAAGTTAAACCATCACCGAGTAAACCACTAGTAGCTAAGAAAGTAGCTCAGGCATCAGCACCCCAAGGCGAAACAACCGTTCGTGTTGATACCAAACGACTTGATAAAATCATGAATATGGTTGGTGAATTAGTTTTAGTTAGAAATCGCCTAACAAGTTTAGGGTTAATTTCTGATGATGAAAACTTAACTAAAGCAGTCTCGAATTTAGATGCCGTCACTACTGATTTGCAAGGTGCGGTAATGAAAACCCGTATGCAGCCAATCAAAAAAGTATTTGGGCGATTTCCTCGGGTAGTACGTGATTTAGCGCGTAGTCTTAATAAAGATATCCAGTTGGTGTTAGAAGGAGAAGAAACTGATTTAGACAAAAATTTAGTTGAAGCTTTGGCTGACCCTTTAGTGCATTTAGTTCGTAATTCGGTTGATCATGGTATTGAAATGCCGGATGTACGCCAAGAACAAGGTAAACCGCGTCAGGGTACTGTCACTTTATCGGCTTCGCAAGAAGGTGATCATATTCTGTTAACCATTAAAGATGATGGTGCGGGTATGAATGCTGAAAAACTGAAAGAGATAGCGATTAAACGTGGCGTTCTTGATGTCGATGCTGCTGCAAGAATGTCAGATAAAGAAGCTTTTAGTTTGATTTTTGCTCCTGGTTTTTCTACCAAAACAGAAATATCAGAAGTATCAGGCCGTGGTGTTGGTATGGATGTTGTTAAAACCAAGATCACCCAATTAAATGGTGCTGTTGATATCGACTCAGAAATGGGTGTAGGCACCATTTTGGAAATAAAAGTGCCACTAACGTTAGCAATACTACCAACGTTAATGGTTGTTGTTGGTGCGCAAACGTTTGCATTACCACTTGCGGCAGTTAATGAGATATTTCATTTAGATTTAACTAAAACAAATAACGTTGATGGTCAGTTAACTGTCATTGTTCGTGAAAAAGCCATTCCATTATTTTATTTAGATCAATGGCTTGTTAGAAACTATGAAAATAAAAGCCGTGAACAAGGCCATGTGGTTATAGTGCAATTAGGAAATCAACAAGTTGCTTTTGTTGTTGATCGATTGATTGGACAAGAGGAAGTTGTCATTAAACCACTTGATAGACTATTACATGGAACTCCTGGTATGGCTGGAGCAACTATTACGAGTGATGGTGGTATTGCATTAATTATAGATATTCCCAATATGTTAAAATTCTATGCGAAAAAATCACCAGTAAATAGAAAGCTGCATTCATAAAAGTAAAATAATAAAGGTAGATGAAGTAAATGGCCTATAAAGTGCTCGTTGTTGATGATTCAAGTTTTTTTAGACGACGAGTCACTGATATTCTAAACAAAGATCCACAGTTAGAAGTTATTGATGTTGCAGTCAATGGGCAAGACGCAGTAGAGAAGGCTCTTTTACTTAAGCCTGATGTTATTACCATGGACATTGAAATGCCTGTTTTGAATGGCATTGACGCAGTGAAGAAAATAATGGCAAAGTCACCCACCGCTATTTTAATGTTTTCTTCATTAACTCATCAAGGTGCAAAAGCAACGTTGGATGCCCTCGAAGCAGGTGCTTTAGATTTCTTACCTAAAAAATTTAGTGAAATAGCGCAAAATAGTGATGAGGCTGGTAGTCTATTACGACAACGTGTAATTCAACTCGCTAAAAAGGGGGGCCTCTCTAGACGTCGCTCACTAAGAGAACCGGGTACGCTTATTAATCGTAATATAAGCAGCCAATTATCGCCCAGTACTCGAAAACCGACTGTACCTGCAACACCTATAAATGCTCAAAAACCGGCATCTTCACTCAAAGTATCTTCTGGAAAAAAATATAACCTATTAGCAATAGGTACCTCTACTGGTGGACCAGTGGCGTTACAAAAAATATTAACCCAATTACCTCAAAACTTTCCATTACCAATTATATTGATCCAACATATGCCTGCAACTTTTACTAATGCTTTTGCTAGCAGGCTAAATACTTTATGTAAAATTAGTGTTAAAGAAGCCAGTGATGGCGATGTACTTATGCCTGGCTGCGCCTATTTAGCTCCTGGTGGTCGTCAAATGATTATTACAGGCACAGAGCAAAATGCAAAAATAAAGATAATTGATGATAATTCTGAGAAAATCACTTTTAAACCAAGTGTGGATGTAAGCTTTGGCTCTGCTGCTAAAGTGTTTGGCGGCCATGTGTTAGGTGTTATATTAACAGGTATGGGTGCTGATGGCAGAGAAGGCTCTCGTATGTTAAAAACGAGTGGAGCCACAATCTGGGCACAAGACGAACAAAGTTGTGTGGTTTACGGCATGCCACAAGCTGTAACAGTTGCAGGTATTTCTCAATTATCTTTATCTTTAGATGTTATACCGAGTTCAATTCTTAAGGAAATAAAGCATGGATAGGCTCAGTATAGCTGGACTTTTGGTTGCTATATTTGCTATTTATTTAGGTTTCGTTCTTGAGGGTGGCTCTATTGGAGCATTATTTGAATTACCCGCATTGATTATTGTTGTTGGTGGTACTTTAGGTGCTGTAATGTTGCAATCTTCAAGTCGTCAATTTTATCATGCATTCGCTCTATTAAAGTGGGTATTCACACCACCTCGTTATGATATTGAAGAAGGAATTGAAAAAATTGTTCTTTGGGCGAGTAAATCGAGGGAAGCTGGATATTTAGCCCTTGAGAACATTGCACTAGATGAAGAAGACACTTACACCCGAAAAGGATTAAATTTATTGGTTGATGGTGCTGATATTGAAAATATTAGTGCTTCCCTTGAGCTAGATCTAGAGATATATCGAGAACATAACTTACGATCAGCAAATGTCTTTGAATCGATGGGCGGATATAGCCCAACAATTGGCATTTTAGGAGCTGTATTAGGTTTAATCCACGCAATGACCAACTTAACAGAACCCGAAATGTTGGGTCAAGGTATTGCCACTGCCTTTATTGCTACTATTTATGGTGTTGGTTTTGCCAATTTAATTTACTTGCCGGTCGCAAATAAAATAAAAGAAATAGTTCATCAACAAACTATGTATAGAGAAATGATTTTTGAAGGGTTAATCGCTATTGCTCAAGGAGAAAATCCCCACGCGATTGAAAATAAACTTTCGGCGTTTAGGTTAGAGCAGTGAAACGGTCGCGCAAAAGAAGACATAACGTAGAGCACGATAATGTTCATCGTTGGTTAGTTTCTTATGCTGATTACATGACACTTCTTTTTGCGTTGTTTGTTGTGCTATATGCTATGGCGATGGTGAACGAAAAACCTTTTGAAACTATTACTGAATCTGTTGGTAAAGTTTTTCAGGCGAATGATAAAAAGCCGAAAAATCGTGGCTACGGCGACGATATTCTCAATGTTAATACGAGTAAATCCAATAAGAAATTATTTGGTAATGGCTTAATTGAAGAAGCGGGACCTGAATTATTCGATGATGAAAAGCATCTAGTAAATATTTCATCTGAGCAAATAGGAAGTAATTTAGCGTCGTTAGAATCTGATTTACAATCGGCACTTTTTGATTTGATTGAATCGGGATCTTCTCAAGTAAAAATTGATGGTGATTGGTTAGAAATAGAACTTAATAGCGGTTTACTCTTTCCAAGTGGTTCATCTTCTGTCACAAATTCAGCGTCAAATATATTAGCCATTGTTTATGATGTTATTGGCGATGTGAATAACTTTGTTAGAATAAGAGGCTATACTGATAATCAAGTAATTAATACTGAAATTTTTTCATCTAATTGGGAGTTATCTGTTTTTCGGGCAACGGCTATTTTACGTGAATTAGAAAAGGTAGGTATTGAGCCTGCTCGAATGGCAATAGAAGGTTACGGTCAATACTCACCAACCGCTGATAACACAACGGTTGAAGGACGAGCGAAAAATAGAAAGGTTGTTATTGCAATATCAAAATATGGCTTAAAAAAAGCAGAGGTATTGAAAACGCCTATCAATGATCTTAAAGAGATTGAAGTAATAACTAAAGCTATTGAGTCAAGTGAACAAAAAAATAAAGTCAAAGTTATTCAATTACCTGGTGGCGGAATTAGAATTACGACACGAAATAACAATGAGAACTCTTCAGAAGATAATATTCAACAAGACAAAGTTCGACAACGTAATAATCAACAAATTGATGATAATAATTAAATATAGGAATAACTATTGGAAGTTTGGGCTGTAGCAAATCAAAAAGGCGGTGTAGGTAAAACAACTACTACTATTGCTTTAGCTGGTTTATTAGCTGAGTGTGGTAAAAAAGTATTGCTTGTAGATACGGATCCGCATGCCTCCTTAAGTTATTATTTTGGTATTGAATCTGAAGATTTAGATTTAAGCGTTTATGATTTATTCGCTCAAGTGTCTTCGAAAGAGCAAATTTTACAAAGCTTATGTCCGACACAATATAATAATATTGACATATTACCGGCCACTATGGGGTTAGCAACATTAGATCGATCACTAGGTGCAAGAAGTGGTATGGGTTTAGTGCTAAAAAAAGCAATGTCAAAGCTGTCACAAAATTATGACTATGTTTTAATCGATTGCCCACCAATTCTTGGTGTACTAATGGTTAATGCACTCGCAGCGTCAGATAGAATAATAGTACCAGTACAAACAGAGTTTTTAGCTTTGAAGGGGTTAGAGCGTATGATTAAAACTATGGATATGATGGCAGTAGAGCAAGATAAACCTTTTAACTATACTGTTGTGCCAACCATGTTTGACAAGCGAACTAAAGCATCACTATTAGCTTATAAGCACTTACAAGAAATGTATAAAGATAACATTTGGCCAAATGTTATACCTGTTGACACAAATTTTAGGAATGCGAGTTTAGCACAAAAGGTACCTTCACATTTTGCACCAAATTCTAGGGGTGTTTTTTCCTATAAAAATTTATTGAGTTATTTACTGAAATCAGCGCAAAGAAGTATCAAATAGATGTCAAAACCATTAGCAGCTAGTACAAAAGTTATGAAGAATTATCTGTCAGAATTACTCACAGATAAAGCGCCTATGGAAGATAATCCTAGGCATGATTTACTAGAAAAAAATGATAGTAAATCGACTGAAAGCAAACGATTAGAAGATCTGCTAAAAAATGTTAATGCTGAATTGAATATTAAAGAAACCAGTATTACGACAACAAAGAGCATAAATAAAGAAATAGAGAACAAAGAGATATTAACGAATGAACGAATTTTTGAGCAAGAACAAAATACTTTAGCTACCCAAAAAAGTTCAGATAGCTTAATTTCTAAAAAGGCAAAAGCCTATCGTAAAGGTGATTTTCAAGCTTTGTTTTTTAATGTCGGTGGTTTAACTATTGCTGTGCCTTTAGTTGAGTTAGGTGGTATTCATCAGATAGAAAAAACGACCGCATTAATGGGGAAGCCGGAATGGTATAAGGGCGTAATGCTCCATCGAGATGAAAAAATTAATGTCGTTGATACCGCGTTATGGGTAATGCCTGAAAAATGCGATGAAGAAATGAAAAACTCTTTGAGTTATCAGTATGTGATTATGCTAGAAAATAGTGCTTGGGGTTTAACTGCAGAAAACTTAGTTGATACCGTTATTTTAAAGCAAGATGAAGTGAAGTGGTTAGATTCACCAAGCAAGCGTCCTTGGTTAGCTGGCTTAGTAAAAGATAAAATGTGTGCCTTACTTGATGTAAATTCATTAATTCAATTACTTAATGATGGTAGCGGAATTCATCAAGATGATTAATAATGTCATTAGTAAGTTTTAAACGACAAGTACGAAATAATAATTAACTTAAATAAGATAAGTTAAAAAGTCTTAAATAATTAAGGGGCAATTGATATGTCTGACGAAAAGCGTAGTTTAAGCGGTAAAATAGGTGGAAACGATGAAGTACTTCAATGGGTAACGTTTAAATTAGAGAATGAAACTTACGGTATAAACGTAATGCAAGTACAAGAAATATTACGTTATACGGAAGTTGCACCTGTACCTGGAGCACCAGATTATGTACTTGGTATTATTAATTTACGTGGTAATGTTGTCACTGTTATCGATACTCGCTCTCGTTTTGGTCTAGAGCCTTGCGATGTTACTGATAATACTCGTGTTGTTGTTATCGAATTAGAGCAACAAGTGATTGGCATATTGGTTGATAGTGCCTCAGAGGTTGTTTATCTAAAAGCTTCTGAAATTGACGTTGCACCAAATGTTGGTAATGAAGAGAGTGCTCAGTTTATTCAAGGCGTATCTAATCGTGATGGTGAACTACTTATTTTAGTCGATTTAGATAAACTATTATCAGATGATGAATGGGATGAGCTAAAACAGTTTTAATTGCAATTTTGAATGCTAACCGGCGAGTATATGGCAAGGTAATCGTTTATCCCGTGTCTAGTAATATACTTCCCGTTATTTATATTCTTGAATGCAATATTTACATTAGTGAATAGTGAGACCTTGTAATTAAGTATCTCTTAGAAACTATTCTTATTATGATTGTTAAACAGACCAGTAAGTTACCCTATTTATGTCTTTGTTAGCAGTACCTATTATTGCTGTTGTTGCACTTATTATTAGTATTTTATGTCTTGTTATTATTTTTATATTAATAACTCGGCATGGTACTAAGTTTGCTGTTTACGAGTCTCAAGCTCAAACTCATGAATTACTCGTGAACAGTTTGCAATCAGCTAATGATAATTTAAATGCAACAGTACGTGATTTATCACTACAACAAGAAAAGTCCTTAACTGAAAATACACTTGTGTCCAAGCAGTTAGAGCATAGAATTAAGTCTATTCAGTCTGAACTGAACTCGCAGCAAGATCTTATATCTCAATTACAAACTGACAAAGGTGATGACAAATTTTACTCTCGTGCAATTAAGTTGGCAAAGATAGGCGCTGACATTGACGAAATAGTGGCTGAATGTGAACTTCCTTATGCAGAGGTTGAAATGTTAATCTCTGTTTATCAAAATAAAGTTCAGGGCTAGTGTTTTCTGAAATAAAAACAAGTTAAACTAGTTCTCTTTATATCTATATACCTTTATTAATATTTCTTTACTCATATTAATTAGCATTAACATGGCAAGGAACAACCTCCGTGAAAGACTCTTTAAGTCAATCTATTCGAATTCTATTTATATTTTCCTTTTTTCTTTTATCTGGATGTTCAACTACCCCTTCAGCTCAACAAGGTTTAAGTGATCCAAGAGATCCTATCGAAGTTATTAATAGACCTTTTTGGACATTCACTTGGGATTATGCAGACAAATATGTTGCTAAACCTGCGTCTGAGTTTTATACCACAAATATGCCTGTTTTTTTAAGAACGGGTTTTTATAACATGGCATTAAACTTAAATGAACCAGCAAGTATTATTAATAACCTATTACAGTTGAAAATGGGAAATGCTGCTAAAGCAACAGGGCGCTTTGTGCTCAACTCAACTATAGGTTTATTTGGTTTCTATGATCCTGCAAGTGATTTTGAATGGTCTACAGAACAAGAAGAATTTGGCGAAGTATTAGGACTTTATGGGGTTGGCGACGGCCCTTATCTTGTTATACCTGGTCTTGGGCCTAGCTCTGTTCGAGAAGAGGTGGGTGATTATGTCGACCGTTTATATTGGCCTTTAGCCGTTATTGATTTTTGGCCAAATGTCGTGCGTTTAGGTGTTATTGGTTTAGAAAAAAGAGCATCAATAAAAGATCAAGAACAATTACTAGAAAATTCAACAGATTCGTACGAATTTATTAAAAACGCCTATTTTCAAAATATGAATTATCGTGTGTATGATGGTAATCCACCGATTATTATTGATGAAGATGAAGAAGCTGCAATAGATGCACTTTTAGACGAATTTGAAGATTAACATTAAAAAGTTATAAACATATACCGAAGTTAGCCGTAATTTGTTAGAATTGCGGCAATTTTTTACTCTTATCATTTGATTGGCTTCTTGTTAACAGGAAACAGCGCAGTTAATTTGATATAAACTTTATTGGAAACAGTTAGATGAATATTATTGAAGGTTCATTTCAGGCTAAAGGCAAAAAATTTGCTATTGTTGTGTCGCGTTTTAACCACTTTATAGTTGATAGTTTACTTGACGGTGCAGTTGATGCGCTTAAGCGTCACGGTAGTGTTGCTGATAGTGATATTACTATTGTTCGTGTGCCGGGTGCTTATGAATTACCATTAGCAGCTAAAAAGCTTGCTAAAAAAGGTGATTTTGACGCAATTATCGCGATTGGTGCTGTTATTCGTGGTGGCACACCGCATTTTGATTTTGTTGCAGGCGAATGTAACAAAGGTTTAGCACAAGTTTGTTTAGAATCAGAAATACCTGTTTCTTTTGGTGTTATTACAACTGATTCAATTGAACAAGCCATTGAGCGTGCTGGAACTAAAGCGGGTAACAAGGGTGCAGAAGCAGCTCTTGGCGCATTAGAAATGGTTAACGTTCTTTCTCAAATTTAGGATACATATTGTGAAACCTTCTCCTAGAAGAAAAGCACGTGAACTAGCGGTACAAGCTGTTTATTCATGGCAAATTAGTCAAAACTCCGTTAATGATATTGAAATTAATTTTATTTCTGAAAATGGCAAACGTCGTTTTGATATTGAATATTTCCAACAACTTTTACGTGGTGTTACAGGTAACGTAGCTGGATTAGATCTTGCTATTTCACCGCACGTTGATAGACCAATTGATGATATTGATCATGTTGAAAAATCAATATTACGTGTTGCTGTATACGAATTGAGTGAATGTCGAGACGTACCTTATCGTGTGGTTATTAATGAAGCGATTGAATTAGCTAAATTATTTGCTGCTGACGATAGTCATAAATTTATTAATGGCGTTTTAGATAAAGCAGTAAAATTAATTCGTCCTCAAGATTAATAAACCATAATGCCAAAGAGTAAATTGTTAACTCTATGAAAGAATTTGAACTCATAAAAGAATTTTTCACCAAACAAGCAGTACAAAGAAAAGATGTACTTCTTGGAATTGGTGATGATTGTGCGGTAGTTTCTTGTACTAAAAATCAAAAAATTGTTGTCACTACTGATACATTAGTTGCTGGTGTTCATTTTCCTTTAGGTACTACTGCAAGGGCTATTGGTCATAAAGCTGTTGCGGTAAACTTATCTGATATTGCGGCTATGGGAGCGAAACCGAGTTGGATATCATTAGCCATTACTTTACCTGAAGTGAATGATGAATGGCTTACTGATTTTTGCTCTGGCGTTTTCGAACTTTGTGAGTTCTATAATGTGCAGCTTATTGGCGGTGATACCACTCAAGGCCCGTTAAGTATAACGATAACAGCACAAGGGTTAACGGCAGAAGATAAATATTTAACCCGTTCTGGTGCTAAAGCAGGTGATTGGCTTTATGTTACCGGCGACCTGGGTGATGCCGCTTTAGCGTTGTTGCACCTTAAAGAGGGTGTATTAACGGATAATGAGGCTATTGAACAGGTTCAAAGAAAATTAGATTTTCCGAAGCCAAGAGTACTTGCAGGTCAAGCACTACGTGAATATGCTTCAGCGGCAATAGATATTTCAGACGGTTTACTTGCTGATTTAGGGCATGTTTGTCAGGCTTCAAATGTAGGTGCAAATGTTGTTTTAGATGCTATTCCATTGTCTGAAACTATGAAAAAGTCACTATTATTTGAAGACTCTATAGAGCTAGCGCTCAATGGTGGCGATGATTATGAATTGTTGTTTACCGTTTCTGAAGATAAAAAAGTAGGATTAGAAACTGCTTTGTCTCATACAAGTACTGCAGTCACTTGTATTGGTCAAATAAATGCATCACAAACTATTTCTACCACATTAAACAATAAACCAGTACCAATTAAAAACTCAGGTTTTCAGCACTTTACTTCACCATAAAAACTACAAATAGCGTCGACATAACTATGAAAAACTCTCAATCAAAGGTTGTGTTTGACCTTAAACAACCGGTTCAGTTTTTAGCTTTAGGGTTTGGCAGTGGCTTAGCGCCTAAGGCTCCAGGTACGTTTGGTACCCTAGCTGCAGTTCCGCTCTTTTTACTTTTAGCAATGCTTACCCCAACATACTACTTAGCTGCGGTAATTGTTATGAGTATCGCTGGCATTTATATCTGTGGTAAAGCGGCAAATGATGTCGGTGTTCATGATCACCCAGCCATTGTTTGGGATGAATTTGTTGGTTATTTTATTACAATGTTTATGGTGCCTGTTAGCTGGCAAAGTGTCTTGGTTGGTTTTTTATTATTTCGTGTATTTGATATTTTAAAACCTTGGCCTATTTCTTTTATTGATAAAAAAATGACGGGTGGAGCAGGGATAATGTTCGACGATATTCTTGCTGGTATATTCTCTTTGATTATCATGCATTTAATCTTTTAATTTTACGCTGTTTTTTACTTACAATTTCTTAATCTAGATCAATAGCAATTCTTATGATTTTAGGCTACTTTTAAATAGAGGATTAAATATAAATAACTAACCAGAGGTTGTTTTTTATTTTTATGCCCTCAGCTATTTATTAAGACGTTACATTATTACAACGTTTAATCTCAGCTTTACTTCACAGTACTATTTAAAGTAAATGTTAAAAGGAATACCTATGAAAATAAATCTTTCTGGTCACCACGTTGAAATTTCTGCTTCTATAAAAGAAGACATTGATGCAAAATTTTCTAAAATCGCAAGCCATTTTCCAACATTAATTGCCTTGGACGTTATCGTTTCTAAAGAGCATAATCAACATCAGGTTGAAGTAACAACAAATTATGAAGGCGGACGTATATCAGTAAAAGGAATTGATGATGTTATGTATCCAGCTGTTGCAAGTGCAATCAAAAAGCTTGATGCAGCTTTAAAGCATAGAAAAGGTCAGTTAAAAGCTAACCTTCATGAAAAGCCTCAAAGTACAGCGCCAGAAATAGCACATGAGAAAGTGCAAGAGATGAATTTATCATAATCGTATAACGTAATATTAATAAATTTAAAACTATAAAAGCTGTGAAATAATTCATAGCTTTTTTTTTGACTTTTTTTGACTTTTTTATGGCTTAACTTTCTTCAGCTTCTTGTGAAGCGGCTTCTTCTAATGCCAACTTTTCTCTTTCTGCTTTAGATATGTAACGAGGCTTATTACTGGTATGTAATTTAGCATTCGCTTTTTTTTGCTTCTTTTTAAGTGTGTCGTTAATTTTCTTTTTACGATTCATAGTTTATTCTTTCGTGTTAAATAGCTGAAAAGGTCGATTGCTGTTATTATGCGCTTATTCACTTTCCCTTGAAAGTTTATTATATCTTAAATTATTTCAATTTGAACAATACAGAGGCACAACCTTGAGCGAAACAACTACTAACGGCAAAGGCTCATTAGCTTTTTCTTCACTAAACCTGCATAAAGATTTAGTGCAAAACTTATCTTCTCTTGGCTATCAAGAAATGACGCCAATACAAGCACAAAGTTTACCTGAAATGTTAATGGGTAAAGATGTCATTGCTCAAGCTAAAACAGGCTCAGGTAAAACCGCTGCTTTTGGTTTAGCTTTACTAGAAAAACTAGAAGTTAAACGTTTTAGAATTCAGTCTATGATACTTTGCCCTACACGCGAACTAGCAGATCAAGTGGCGAAAGAAATTCGTAAACTTGCCCGCGCAGTACATAATATAAAAGTACTTACGCTATGCGGTGGTACACCGTTCGGCCCTCAAATTGGTTCATTAGAACATGGTGCTCATATTATAGTAGGAACGCCTGGCCGAATAGAAGAACATGTAATTAAAGGCACACTTAAGTTAGATGATTTAAACTTATTAATACTTGATGAAGCCGACCGTATGTTAGAAATGGGCTTTGAAGCAGCACTTGATAATATTGTTGAGCGCACGCCGCTTGATCGCCAAACCTTGCTATTCAGTGCAACTTTTCCGAAACAAATTCAAGCGATCAGTGAAAGTATAATGACTGATCCTGTGATTATAAAAGTGAGCACAGAGGAAGATCAATCTAATATCTCGCAAGAATTCTTTCATGTTGAAGATGACGTAGAACGATTTGAAGCGTTACGTTTAATACTGCTTGATAACCCAGTAGAGTCTACTGCTATTTTTTGTAATACCAAAAAAGAGACCCAAGCCGTTTGCAATAAATTACATGATGATGGCTTTAGCGTTTTAGCATTACATGGCGATTTAGAGCAAAAAGACAGAGATCAAACTTTATTACGCTTTGCTAATAAAAGTGCTGCCATATTAGTGGCTACTGATGTTGCTGCGAGGGGATTAGACATAGACTCTCTTGACTTAGTTGTTAACTATAACATAGCGCATGACAGCGAAGTACATATCCATCGTATTGGCCGTACAGGTCGTGCTGGAGCGCAAGGTAAAGCGGTGTCATTGTTCAGTGATAAAGAAAGCTACAAAGTAGGGTTAATTGAAGATGAGCTTGAACAAGTCATCAAACCTGGTTTGTTACCTTCTGCTGAAGTTCTAAATAATGTTAGATTACAAGCTAAGATGGCGACGATACAAATTGATGGCGGTAAAAAGCAAAAAGTTCGCCCAGGTGATATTTTAGGCGCATTAACAGCTAAAAATACTGAAGGCAAAAATGGCGGTGTTGAAATTACTGGTAAAGATGTAGGCAAAATCAGTGTTTTAGATATTAGATCTTATGTTGCGGTAGATAAAAAAGTGTTAAAAAGCGCATTAAGAAAGTTATCAATGGGTAAAATGAAAGGACGAACTTATAAAGTACGTCACTTAACGGTATAGAAAACTAAACCCATAAAAATAAGCTTATAGAAAATAGCCGTTATATTTTGCTCAAACAATATCAACAATTAATTAAGCAACAGGTGCTTTGTGAAGACAAAGCACAATCCTCAGCTGTTGCTGCACTAGATTTGTTATCTAAACAACTAGTGCAAATTAGTAATGAACGAAAATCGTGTCATCCAAAAAGCTTCTTAAGTACTATATTCGCGCGTTTACCCCTTTATAAAATATTGAGACATCAACCAATCTCTGAAGGGGCTATTCCTCAACTTAAAAGTTTATATTTGTATGGCAGGGTAGGTCGAGGTAAAACAATGTTAATGGACATGTTTTATCAAAATATTCCTATTAAGCATAAGAAACGCATTCATTTTCATCGTTTTATGGAAAGTGTACATCAGCAACTAAATAACCTTGCTATACAACAATCATCTTCTGCTCAGAAAGTGAATGTAAATCCACTCGCCTATATTGCAAAGTCTTGGGCAAGTGATATTGAATTACTGTGTTTTGATGAGTTTTTTGTGAGTGATATTGGTGATGCAATGTTACTTTCAGGGCTATGCCGTGAGTTATTTTCCTTAGGTATAACACTGGTGTTTACATCTAACTGCAAGCCGGAAGAACTTTATCGTAATGGTTTACAACGAGAGCGATTTTTACCGACGATCGATTTGATTAATCAATATTGCCAAATACTATCCGTTAATGGTGATACAGATCATCGATTAACCGATGCTGTAGTCGTAGGCTACAAGAATTATTATTTTAGTAATGCTGATGGCGAACAACTTCTTGCGAAACGTTTTAAGGCATTATGTCATGGTTTACCTACACTTTTAGACAAAGAGATTATTATTAATAATCGAAAAATCAGTTACCGGGCTAAAGCCGATAAATATATTTGGTTCGATTTTTATGATCTCTGCTCTGGGCCTCGAAGCCAGAGAGATTACATACAATTGTCAGATAAGTTTGAAACAGTATTAATAAGCCATGTTCCACAATTTTCTGGCGAACTGGTGCCTGCGGTATTTTCAGGCGTAGAAGATAGTTATCAACGAAGTGGCGTATTAATGGGGAGTTTACGACACTTAGATGATGAAGCTCGTCGCTTTATCGCACTAGTTGATGAATTTTATGATAGAAAAGTACAATTAATTATCAGTGCCGATGTTGATATAGTGGATCTTTATCAAGGACAACAATTAAGTTTTGAATTTCAACGTTGCCAGTCACGGTTGTTTGAAATGCAAAATTATTGATTTTCTGTCGTCATTAGTCTGCTAAATGTTAACTAAATTTTAATTGCTAATATTTAGCTTTTTTTACTAAATATTATTGTTTCTATTAAATTGTATTTTTTGCATGTTTCTATGTTATTGAAAAATATTTAATTAAACTTGGCATTACTCTTGTAGTATTAAAATAAAGGCTAACAGAAAAGCGTTAAATAATAGCGCACAAATAAACGCTTAGAACATGTGCTAATAGCAAATACTAGTTAAAGCGCTAACCGAAATTGCATAGAAGGTATCATCATGATAAATAAATTATTATTAACAATTAAATCACCAAAAACACTTATTGCTGCAACATTGCTCTCATTATTTTCATCAACAGCATTGTATGCGCATGACTCTTGTGATGTTGATTTAAAGGCAGGCTTAACAATTAATGAGTCCAAACTTGAATTCTTTGAACCAAAAAAGAAAGAGAAAGTTTTATATATTATTGATAAGCAATATAACTTAACCGTTGGTGGAAAAAATATTTCGCTGAACTCTGAGCAACAAGCGTTAGTAAAAAAATACGCGACTGATATCCGAAATATAGTACCGCAAGTAAGGCTTATTGCTATTGAAGGTGTCGATCTTGCGTTAGCTGGTGTTGATTTAGCATTTAATCAACTCTTAGGCGAAGGCAATGAGGTTGGGGCTGATTTAACTCAAGAGCTCTCTTTACTTAAAGCCGAAGTTGCTGAGCGCTTTACAATTAAAAATGGTTTTACCATTGGTGAAGACGGCGTAGAAGACGATGAGCTTTTTGGCGCTGATATTGAACAGCGTATTGAGTCAGCAGTAGAAAAAGCTGTGATGAATTCAATGGGAAATTTACTTGTTGCTCTGGGACAAGAAATGATGCTTTCAGGCGGTGATAGTAATGATTTTGAAAGTAAAATGGAAAATTTTGGCGACACAATCGAATATGAAATGAAATCAGGTGCTGCGAAAATAGAGCGTAAAGCTGATAGTTTGTGCGCAGCTGCTATTGAAATAGATCAACTTGAAGAAAAGCTAAGATCGAATATTCCATCTTTAGCTGATATTAATGTTATTACGGTTAACACTGTAAAAGTTGATGATAAGCAAGAGAAAAAGTTAATGTAATTATCGTTTTTAGCTTTAGGCGTTTTATATTTATTATTATTTCCAAGGCTTAGTAATGTTATCATTACTAAGCCTTTTCATTTTTATTTAACCCTTCATGCACGCTGTCCATCAATTACACCTATTTAGAAAAAGCTTAAGTACCACCACATATAAAGCACGAGGGCAGCGAGTTATACGCTGTGAACTATGCCGCTTAGCTAAGCAATATTGTATTTGCGCTATTGCGCCAACCACAGGCACTGTGAAAACCAATGCTGGTTTCCTACTGTTGATGTATGACACTGAAGTGTTAAAACCGAGTAATACGGGGAAGTTGATAGCTGATTTAATTCCTGATACTTTTGCTTTTTTATGGTCACGTACAACCAAAAATGACGAATTACAAGCCGTGCTCGATGATGAGCAATGGCAACCTTTTGTTGTTTTTCCTCAAGAATATGCTGACGATAACCGCCAAGTTAATTCTAATACCGTGGTATGTGATGAAGGAAAAAAACCTTTATTTATTATGCTTGATGGCAGTTGGCGAGAAGCTAAAAAGATGTTTCGAAAGAGCCCTTATTTAGATAAGTTTCCTCTTGTTTCTTTTGATCCCAAAAGCTTGGTTGATAACTTATCATCACCTGTCGGTAACGACTCTCGTTATACCGTGAGAAAAACTGAATTAGAGCATCAATTTTCAACGGCTGAAGTTGCCGCTAGAGTGCTTGATATGTTTGGTGAAAAAAATAACGGACATTTACTTGATTTATGGTTTGATGTTTTTAATTATCAATATCAAAAAAGTGTTTGCCAGCGTAATAAAGGTAATCCAAGTGCTATTGAGAACTATCAGAATTTTCTACAGGAAGGCGATATTTAATAAAGTAAAATGAATAACGGGTAACAAAGCTTTATCTTCGTTACCCGTTACCCGTTACCCATTATTAACTATTAACTATTGATTATTCGTTGCTTGAAACTTACTTCATGCTAATCGTTGAGTGAATTTCAGATCCATCTTGATGGTCTGGTTCGAACCAACGAGCGGTTACTGATTTTGTATAAGTCCAAAAGCTGATTACTTGCTTACCGTTAGGTCCTAAATCGCCTAATTTAGAGCCACGTGAGCCGGTAAAGCTGAAATAGGCTACTGGTACAGGAATAGGTACGTTAATACCCACTTGACCAACATCTATTTCATTTTCAAATTTTCGTGCTGCCCAGCCAGAAGAAGTAAATAAAGACGTGCCATTACCATTTGGATTCGCATTAATTATCTCAATCGCTTCATCTAATGTTTCAGCTTCTAATACGCACAAGGCCGGACCAAAAATTTCCTGAGTATAAATGTCCATATCGGTAGTTACATTAGTAAATAATGTTGGTCCGACAAAGTTGCCGTTTGGATAACCTTCAACCTGACAATTTCTACCATCAATTAGCATAGTAGCACCTTGCGCCACGCCACTGTCTAGTATGCTAATAATACGAGCTTTAGCTTGTGGCGAAACAACAGGGCCTAAATCGGCATCTCGTTGCGTACCTGGGCCAATTTTCATTTGTTTTGCTCGTTCAACAATTTCAGGTAGCCAGTTTCTAGTTTCACCTACTAGAATTGTTACTGGGTTAGCCATACAGCGCTGTCCTGCTGCACCAAAGGCTGAACCAAGTAAATCATTAATAGCACGATCTTTATTTGCGTCAGGCATAATGACCATATGGTTTTTAGCACCCATCATAGATTGGGCACGTTTACCGTGTTTAGTTGCATGGTTATAAACGTGTGTACCAACGCCAGTTGAACCAATGAATGACACTGCTTTTACTGGCTCAGCTTCAATTAATTGATTAACAACATCAGCACCACCATGAACAACATTCAATACACCGGCAGGAATACCTGCTTGAAGTGCTAATTCAACAAGTAGAATTGTTGATGAAGGTGCTTGTTCTGATGGTTTTAAAATAAATGTATTACCACAAGCAATAGCAGGTGGGAACATAAACGATGGCAGCATTAATGGAAAATTAAATGCGGTAATGCCTAAACCAACACCAATTGGCTTATTCAATGTATAAGTATCTACACCTGATGCTGCGTTATTTGCAATTTCACCTAATTGTAAACGGGTAATTGAGCAGGCATTTTCAATAGCCTCTAATGAACGGCCAACTTCACCTTCAGCATCTGGGAGTGTTTTACCATGCTCTAAAGTAACTAACGCAGCAAGCTCTTGAGTATTCTCTCTCACTAATTGTTGAAAATTCAACATAATACGCATACGGTTAGTTAAAGAAACCTTAGACCAACTTTTAAAAGCTTCAGCAGCACTTGCAACTGCAGCAGCAACCTCTTCTTTAGTTGCCATAGGTACTCGGGCAACTACTTCTTGTGTAGCAGGATTTAAAACGTCTAACCAAGTATCTGTAGTAGAACGAACTTTTTCACCATTGATGATCAGTGGAATCTCTTTAACAGTCATGACAGTCCTTTTTTCAAGTAATTTATTTTAATTGGTATTAAAGTAATCTTTTACCATTTACTGAGCAATACTCAAAAATGCAGTAGCTATTGCATTTTTGCAAGGGGTTGGTTTTGTTGTTATGATTAAACAATGAACTGGGATGATATAAAATTATTTTTAGAGGTAGCGCGTAGCGAGCGTTTATCTATAGCTGCTAAGCGTTTGATGATTGATGCATCAACGCTCTCTAGACGTGTGCATAAGCTAGAAGAAAATTTAGCAACAAAATTATTTGAACGAACTGTAGATGGGCATGTCTTAACGCATGATGGTAAAAAGCTATTACAATTTGCTCGACGAATGGAGCTTGATGCCGTTCAGGCATTCGATGAAATAAAAGAGCAAAAAGATTTAAATAGTGGCCGCGTTCGTATTGGTGTAACTGAAGCGTTTGGTAATTGTTTTATTGCGCCTAATTTAACAAAACTTAAACATGAATTCCCCAATATTCAAATAGAACTAGTACACTTTGCACGCTACGTAAAAATAAGCCGAAATGAAGCAGATATTGCAATCGCTGTTGAAAAGCCAAAGAGCACTTCAACAATAATTACAAAACTTTGTGACTATCAGTTGCAATTATACGGGCATGCAAGCTATCTTAAAGAAATGGAAGGAAATGTAGAATTTAGTCAACTATCTAAATATCAATGGGTTAGTTACGTTGATAACCTTTTATTTACTGAACAACTCTCTTATTTAAAAGAGTTAAATGCAGATATTAAACCTAGTTTTCAAAGTACAAGTATTACTAGCCAGTATAGTGCAATAAAAAGCGGGCTAGGTATTGGCATTTTACCTTGCTTTCTGGCTGAACAAGATGCTAGCTTAGTTAAACTTTGTAGCGATGAAATTAAATTAGTGCGTAGCTTTTATCTAGTGACACACCCAGAAAGTAAACGTTTATCTCAAGTAGAAACTGTGTGGAAATATTTGAAAGTATTGGCACAACAAAATAAACAATTGCTTATGCCAGAATGAGCTAAGAGTTTAAGCAAATAACAAATAAGTAAAGGTGAACATGGACAACTCAAATCAATCTCCAGGTGACAACTCTCAAGGTACTTTTAAAAAAACACCTTGGGCTCTTATCGTTTTTATTATTCTTGTCATTATTGCTATGGGCTTTGCATGGCAATACACCGGCAATAAACCTGAGCCTGTCGTTGTGGTAGAAAAACCGATACCTGTACCCGTTGAGCCAGAAACGATAGTCACTGAACCAGAGCAAGAGCCTGAGCCAGTAATAGTTGAAGTAGAAGAGGTGATTGAAGAAGTCACGCCGATTGAAGTTCAATTACCACCTTTAAATAAGAGTGATGACTGGTTAAAAGTAAAATTACCAGAAATCACATGGCGAAAAGAATTACTTACCCTGATTGTTGGCGAAGATATGATCCGCCGCTTTGTTGTCTTTACTGATAACTTTGCACAAGGCACTGTCGCCTATGAGCATAGTCCATTTATATTACCTAAGATAAAATTTTCACCTGAAGCAGGTAGTGTTAGTTTACAAAACGTGAATGAAGAGACAGCAGAAGAGCAACAAGATGTTTTGCAGTGGTCTGAAGGCTCTAGTGAACGTTTCAGCTTGTATGTTGATCTACTTCGCTCTATGGACAGCGAAACCTTAGTTCAATGGTATGTAGAAATGAAACCGTTGGTTGATGAAGCATACAGTGAACTTGGTTATGATGATGACTTTACTAATACCTTACAAGATGCCATTACACGTGTTTTAGATATGGAATTACCTAAATCGTCAATGGATTTAGTACACCCAAGTGTTATGTATAAATTTGCAAGCCCTGAACTTGAAGCACTACCTGACTCTGATAAATTATTATTACGTCTAGGTAAGGAAAACCTATTGGTGATAAAGTCTGTTTTATTAGAAATACATGAAAAGTTAGCTCAACAAAAAAATGGAGTTAACTAATTAGTAAAAATTAATAAGTATTAATATTGATTGCTTTACTAAAAAGAGAATTTTTAAAGGTAAATATTTGGATGTTTGCACAAAAAATCTCCAAGCAGTATAAGGTTATTAGAAAATAACCAAGTAGTGCTTGCATACATCGATTTGATTAGCGATAATTCGCGCCACTTAAGCAATCTAAATATTTATCTTTGTTTAAGATCATTATGGTGACCCTTTTGGTCCCCTCGCAATGATACTCTGTGAACTCGGCCAGATCCGGAAGGAAGCAACCGCAGCAGACGACTCATGTGCCGAGGTGTGGCTATTAGGGTTGCCACCCAATCTAAAGTATTCAATGACTTACACCACAAAAAGCGTAATTGCTACAATTGGTGCTACAATGAAGTCAGCTAACATCCCTCATTTATACACTCGAAATGGTATTTTCTATTATCGAAACAACTCCGTTTGGAAATCATTAAACACTCGTTGCAAGAAAGAAGCCTTTAGAAAAGTCAGTCATATTTTATTTGGTACAACGCCAGCGACAAACTCAAATCAACAATCAGTTACAAAACTTGCTATTCCGTCTACCCCTGAGTTAATTAAAGCCTATTTAAAAGAAAATGGTCACAGGTGGTGCGCTAGGGAATATACACGTATCAATAGCGCTCTAGGGTTTATCCCGAAGGGTGAAATTTCAAAAGCTGTAGCCATTAAACTTAAAACTACTATTTTAAAAACTAAAACCGTTACTACCTTTAATCGATACCTTAAATATTTCAATGCCTTTTATCGTTGGGTTTTAGCGAATAATGTCACTGTTACGGTTAATCCATTTGAAGGGTTAAAGGTTCTCGAAAAGAAACGGAATATTGCAGAAGGCCGAAAAGCATATACACCTGAGCAATTGAAAGTCCTATTCAAGTTTGCTGAGGGTTATGGCAAAAATGATATTCGTTACTGGTTAATTATGATTGGACGATATACGGGCGCAAGGATGAATGAAATATGTCAGTTAAAGCCTGAAGATATAACTTCTGAGGCTATTCATATTCGGGGTGATGTACTTAAAACTGATAATGCTAAAAGGTCTATACCTATTCATCCTAAACTTGTTCAGTTGGGAATAATGGAATGGGTAAGTGAGTGCACAGGCGAAAGGCTGTTTCATGAATGGCGGCCTGTTAAAGGGAGTTTTAGTCATTCTGCTAGTAAATGGTTTAGCCGTAATAGCCCTTTTAAATCAAATGGAAAAGCTGAAGTCGATTTTCATTCGCTTAGGCATACTGTTGCTACAGAATTGAAACATTCTGGCGTTGCTAGTCAATATGCTGCTCAAATTTTGGGGCATAGCAACGGTAATATAACTTATGATAGATATGGTAAGGGTATTAATTTAATAGCTTTAATAGAGGCCGTCGAAACAATAGGGGCTGTGATAAATTAATTCATTAAGTCGGCATTGGTAATGAATTTTTAATCATATATTACCTTATGAATTGATGAGTTTATTGCCCTTCTGATATAGTGATTACATGGAGTTGATGTACGGTTAACTCATTATTATTTTATAAATTATTAAATGGGATGTTTTGGGTAGATTTATGATGGAATATACTTTTAAAAATCGTGATGAATTCTTAAGAAAGCCAATAGCTGAAAAAATTATTAAATTATTGTCGTCGGATATAGATGTTTCGCCAATGATGTTGGATGGTGACTGGGGGACAGGAAAAACAGAGTTTTGTTTGAAAACGATAGAACTTATTAAGGAAAGTGATCTACATCAGGTCATTTATGTGGATGGGTTTAAAGCAGATCACGCTAATGAGCCGCTTTTGACAATATTGGCTGAAATATTAAAACTGATTCCTGAAGGAAAACAAAGTAGTTTTATTAAAAAAATCATTCCTGCTGCAAGATACAGTGTTAAGACACTCCTGAAAGCAGGTGTTGGTCATATTCTTCGCCAAGATTTTGCTGATACAGCAGATGGTTTAGATAAAGAAATTCAAAAAGCGACTGATAAAGCTATCGACTCTAGCGTTGAATCTCTAATTAAAGAAAATGTTAAGGCTGAAGAAAACTTAGAAGCATTGAAATCGGCATTAAAAGAGTTGGCAGTGGAAAAGCCGATAATTATCTTCATTGATGAACTCGACAGGTGCCGTCCTGACTTTGCTGTGAGTATGCTTGAGATAATAAAACATGTTTTTGATGTTAAAGGAGTACAATTTATTCTAGTTACAAACTCCCATCAACTTAAGGCTTCAATTAATCATTGTTACGGTAATAACGTTGTAGCTCAACGTTATCTTGATAAGTTTTTAAGATTTAGCTTTCAACTTAGCGTTAAATCTAAAAGAAACCAGACTAATTCTCATTTTGCTTCTATTACATTATATCAAAAATCAATTCAAAGTGATCCCTCTTTGAATCAAAGTGGGTTACTTGATAATATTGTACTAGGATTTGTCGAAACTTTCATTAAGAACCATAAAGTGTCATTAAGAGAAGTTGAAACTTTTATACGGCATCTGACAATATTGCAAATTTTGTCAGAGGGAAGAGCTTTCGAGAATAACCAATGTTTCGGTCATACACTGATCAACCTTTTAGGGGTTTTAATTCATTGCTTTAAACCTGATTTAATATCATCAATCAACCATCTTAAGTATGATGCACTTGAAATTGGGCAGTTTTTACACGTTAAAGACATTAATTCATTTCCTAGTGGGCACAATCAACCAGCAGTTGAAGAGATCTTAATGGTCATTATTGCTCGTGACTGTAACTTAAGAACAAAATATCTCCTTCCAGAAAAAGATGATGAAAAATGGAAGCAATTCATAAATAAAAATTACTTTCATTTTCCCATCCAATCAGGAGACGCAATAAAAAAACTGAGTTGTATTTTTGAAGTTTTATCATTATCTAATGACTTTTCATAAACAGAGACCTAATTAGAACTTATAATTTTTTCGATAATGTTAATGTCTTCAATCTGGTAACAGCGCCCTAAAAGAAGTGTACCATTTTTTACTATCAAAACATGTCAGGGGGAGTGAACGGTCGGAACCCTTTCATAGTCTCCTAACCGCCCCTGCCTAAACTGTAATCAATACTACAGTTAGTGTTACAATGACGTTAGTAATAATCCCTTTTTATACATACGTAATGGTCTCTATTTATCCGCCAGTATGGAATATTTTAATAAAGGTTGTACATTTCTGCGTTTCATACGTCATATGTAATCATAAAGGTTTTTCGATAATAAGTTGTGCTCTTACAATATGATCCATCGTATTTTTAAGGTAAAACAACTAATGATTACAAAGGGGTTGCTAGTTTGAAAAATGAAAAAGCTAATAGTTCCATCTTGGATACTTTTAAGCACCATGAGAATTCGTTAAAAAAATACATATCGCGATTTTTTTTGCCCTCTCACGAAATTGAAGATATTTGTCAAGAGACATTCTTGCGTTCGTTTGAATCAAATATTCAAAACGAAATTCAGCGACCAAAATCGTTTATGTACAGGGTTGCTACAAATCTAGTGATGTCAAAATATCGACGTTCAGGTTATAAGTTAACTGACTATATTGATGATGTAGGCGAAGAGTTAATGCCTATTGATAGTACTAATATAGAGAATGATATTGATGCGCAAAGAAAATTGGGGATATTTTGTGAATCTATAGCATCTTTGCCTGAGCAAAGTAGAAAAATATTAATTATGAGAAAGGTGTACGGGTTCTCGATAAAAGAAATATCTAAGCGTCTAAATATGCCAATAAGTACTGTAAATTATAATATAGCCAAAGGAATGGTTTGTTGTGACAATGCCATGGAGCGTTATGAAAATGGTGATTTGACCAACAAAGAAGTTAACGTGATGGATAGCAAGCTTCTGCGCAAAAAGTTACAAGGAGGTGCTGAGTAATGAGTAATGTTAAAGGTTTTACCAATACGCAAAAAATTAAAGAAGAAGCGGCAAATTGGTTATTAAAAATTGATGAAGATAGTCCGCTTTCTAGCAAGGAATCACAAGCGTTAAATGATTGGGTTTTAACGAGTGAAATTCATCGCTCGGTTATTATTCGTATGTCTAAAACATGGAATAATATGGATGTTTTAGCTGCTATGAGGGTTGCGCCTGAGCGAAAGAAACGATTTTCTCTGGCGAAGTTCAAAGCATTGTTAGGAATAAAAATACTAACAACATTATCTGAAAAAAATAATGCTGAAGCCCCTAAAAAATATTCGTTTTTGTTTAAGTCGAGTTTAGCGTCAGTTTGCCTTTTGGTGAGTGTGTTATTTATTAATGCAACGTTTGATAATGGCGTAATCTCTGAGCCTAATTATTATGTAACAGGTATTGGTGAATATCAAAAGCATGAATTAGCAGATGGTTCAACATTGTGGCTAAACAGTAACAGTAAAGTAAAAGTTGATTATAGTGAGAACTTTAGGCGAATAGCATTGATAGCAGGCGAAGCGCATTTTGAAGTTAAAAAGGATGCGACCAGACCATTTGAAGTTTATTCTATGAACCGACTCGTTCGTGCTTTGGGTACGGCCTTTTCTGTACATAAATTAAAAGATAGTGTTGAGGTAATGGTTTCTGAAGGTGTTGTTGAATTAGCAATAGTGGATGAAGTTTTAGTGCTTAAACCTGATGACTTATCAACGTCAACTAGCATTAAGCTTGCGAGTAACGAAAAAACAAAAAATATTAGCAATGAGCAAGCAAAAGTTTCTAAATTTTTAGGAAAGCTAGCGGCAGGGGAAAGTATGTCTATTTCTACTACTTCTGCTGAAATAGAAGGTGAAGCTAGTCGTGTTGTTCATCTAGACAAAGGAGAAGTTGGTAGAAAATTATCATGGTTAGATGGTAAGTTAGTCTTTGCTGGCGAGACTTTAGCGGAAGTTGTCACTGAAATTAGCAGACATACTTCTGTAAAAATTGATGTTCCGGATCCTGAGCTACGAAAATTACGGATTGGTGGTCACTTTAAAGCAGGAGAAACTGATAAATTATTCTATATTCTTGAGTCAGGCTTTGGTATTGAAGTGAAAAGAATTGATGGAAATCATGTAGAATTACTAATAAGTAAATAAATTAAACAGGAAAATATACAAATTGAGTTGTACACATTTCAACTTTAAACGTCCTATAAACAGACGAGTGCTAGATTACTTCTTTAAGTGGGTGATCAGTTTGTTTATAGGGCCTAGAAATGTAGTTTGGATGCTAATGCGAGCCAGTTTGATTTTCGTCAGTGTTCAAGCTAATGCGATTGATGTTAATAAGGCTTATCAATTTGATATTCCTTCCCAATCGTTAGCTAAATCGCTTGGTGCTTTATCTCAAACGACAGAGCTATTATTTCTATTTCCTTATGACCTCGTTGAAACTAAAGAAAGTAAACCCTTATATGGTTTTTATACCGCCCAGAAAGCATTAGATTTATTGCTAACAGGGTCCGGTTTACAGGGTGAGCTTTCTAATAATGAAACGTTTGTGGTGAAGCCTATATTGCTTCCAAAAAATAACGTTCAATCAGGTATGAAAGACAGGAATAATAAAATGAATGCACAAAAAACAATAATAGCCTCTATTTTTGCAATGTTATTTTCTCCAGCTCATGGTGCTGAAGAATCAAATAACGAAGCTCAAGAGATAGAGCAAACAGAAAAAATCGTTGTCGTTGGCTCTAGATCCCATGGTAGAACAGAAATAGATTCTGCCGTCCCTGTTGATATCATCCCGCTAGGTGAAGTCATGAAGCGTTCAGGTCAAATTGACCTTAACACCTTGCTACATATGACCTCTCCGTCGTTTAATGCTAACCGCCAACAAGGCTCAGATGGCGCTGATCATATTGATCCTGCTTCGTTACGTGGTTTAGGTCCTGACCAAGTATTAATTTTAATTAATGGTAAACGTCGTCATACATCATCTCTTGTGAATATATTTGGTTCTTCTGGCCGAGGAAATGTAGGTACAGATTTAAATGCTATTCCTATTTCAGCGGTTCAACGAATCGAAGTATTGAGAGATGGCGCTGCTGCACAGTATGGCTCTGATGCGATTGCTGGCGTAATTAATATTGTTTTAAAATCAACACCAGGTACTCAAGCTTCTGTTCAAATTGGTCAATATAATACTGAATATAATGGCCCTGAAGGAAAGTTCTCACCAAACGATGGTGATACTAAACAAGCTTACTTAAGTCATACAATGGAAGTTGGTGACGGTGGCTTTTTAAATCTTTCTTTAGACTATCAAACTCGAGAAAATACTGACCGAACTTATGGTGTTGGTGATGAGCCGTTACGTGAAATTGGTAGTGCTGCTGTTGATAGTACCGGCGCATTTTTTAACTTTTCACTGCCTGTATTTAATGATGTAACTGATTTTTACATGTTTGGTGGTATATCTCGTAAAGACGGTGTTGCCGATGCCTTTACCAGAACGGCTGATAGTAGTAGAAACATTTTAGAAATTTATCCTAACGGTTATGTACCAGCAATTGAATCTGATATTGACGATAACTCTCTTGCGATAGGAATAAAAACGGTACTCAATAATTGGGATGTTGATTTTAGTAATACCTATGGCTCTAATCGATTTGAATATGGTGTAAGTAATACGTTAAACGTTTCATATGGTGCTAGCTCTCCTACAGAATTTAAAGCCGGTGGTTTTAAGTTTATTCAAGATACTGTTAATTTAGACTTTAGCCAGTATTTCGACGTTTTAGAAGGGTTAAACGTAGCATTTGGTTTTGAATATCGTGATGAAAATTACAGTATATTCGCTGGTGAAGAAGGCTCTTATAGCTTTGGTGGCGAAACATTAAGTGATGGCGTAACACCAAGTGCCGTAGGCTCACAAGGTTTTGGCGGTTTTCAACCAAATAATGTTTTAGATGAAAGCAGAAATAGTTATGCAGCTTATGTAGATTTTGAAATTGATATTACTGATGAGTTCATGATTGGTACTGCTGTACGTGCAGAAGATTATAGTGATTTTGGTAGCGCACTTATTGGTAAAATAGTGGCGAGATGGAATGTTAGTGATACTTTCACTTTACGTGGTGGATTTAATACTGGATTTAGAGCGCCTTCTTTACATCAACAGTACTTTAACCAAACTTTTACTGACGTACAGTTAGACCCTGATACTGGTAACTTAGTCGTGCAAGAAGAGTTGATGGCTTCAAATGATAGTGAAATAGCTCGAACACTTGGCGTACCTGAATTAGATGCTGAAGATTCATCAAGTATGAGCATTGGATTTACATGGCAACCAATAGAGTCACTTAGTGTCACTGTTGATGCTTACAAGGTTTCTGTTGATGATCGTGTGGTGCTAACTAAAAGTATTTCACAAGCAAGATTAGCTGAAATAGGAACACAAGAAGCACTAGAAGCTAAGAGTTTTTTAGAGTCGCAAGGTGTTGAAAGTGTGCAGTTCTTTGTTAATGCAATTGATACTGAAACGCAAGGTGTCGACCTTACGGTGTCTCACGATATTGATATTAGTGGTGGACACTTAAAGTCATTCCTAGGCTTAAACTATAACGATACTGATGTCGTTGGTGAGCCTAAAACACCGGAAGCTTTTTCTGGCTTAGAAGGTCAATTTTTAGCTCGTCGAGAACGTTTATTTATTGAAAGTGGTATTCCTAAAGTGAAAGGATCTTTGGGGATGGACTATGAATATAATAATTTCGTTATTGGCGGTCAGCTTTCTTATTTTGGTGAAGTGCATCATGGTGCATCAAGCGGTGACTTAGCTGATGATCAATTTTACTCTCCTAAGGCAACATTGGATTTAAGCTTTACTCATAAAGTTACGGATAATATCTCATGGACTTTAGGTGCTAATAATATCACTGATGAGTATCCTGATGAGCAAGATCCTAATTTAACAAGTGGCGCTTTATGGCGTTCTGTTCAAATGGGTGTTAATGGGCGTTTTCTATACCTAAGAACTTCGCTTGATTTCTAGTTATCACTAGAAACATTGATGGGGTCGCAATAAACTTATTGTGGCTCTATCGTTATCATTAAACAAAATAAATTTATTATTTTTTCTGTTCAATATCATTATTTGAACAGCCTTTCTTGATTGTAAAATATGAAAATAATTATTTTTTATACACTTATATTTAGTTGAAATTTATGACAGAAACAGATTTAAGCTCGCTAGTACCCATCGCTATCGCACTATGCCTATCTCTTTTTACTAGAAATGTGATCATTGGGCTTTTTTGTGGAGTATTTTCAGGTGTGATAATGATAAATGGATCTGAACCATTAAACGCTATGAGTTTTATGGTGAAAGACCACTTAGTCCCACAATTGACGGATAGCTATAAAGCAGGTGTTATTGTTTTACTAATGTTTATTGGCGGATTTGTTTCTCTAGTTGAAAATAGTGGGGGAGGGTCCTCGTTTGCCGGCGCGATAAACCGTTGGGTTAAAAAGCCGATTCAAGCTCAATTTGCTGCTTGGTTCGCTGGTATCGTTATATTTTTTTCCGATCTTGGTACGCCGTTAATTGTTGGCCCTGTATTTCAACCTTTAATGGATAAGTTAGCAATATCAAGACAAAAACTTGCCTTTATTATTGATTCAACGGCTTCTCCTGTCGCAATCTTAATCCCATTTATTGGATGGGGTGTGTATATCATGAGCCTGATAAACATTGAATATAAAGTGAGCTTACGGCAGCCTAGCTCAACTTCCCCCTTTTGATCTGTTTTAATGATCGCAACCAAATTACTAGGATGCAATCATGCCAAACCAAGATCAATTAACAACGGTCGTTACTGCTTTTGAGCACTGGCGTAGCAACAGAAGTGGTCGTCAAGTCACAACGCCCATCGCATTGCGTGAGCAAGCCGTAGCATTACTCAATCACTATTCTTCTAGCAAAATAACATCAGCATTAAGGATCAGTGGCGGCCAGCTCAAGCAATGGCGAAATACGCTTGAACCTGCTGAAAAAGCACCGCTATTTGTGCACCTTCCTATTTCACCACCGCCATTACTCACACAACCGCCCTTTACTGTTGAACTACGCTTTGCCCAAGGTAATGAAATGTCTTTATCTGGTGTTATTGATACTAACATCATCATTTCGCTCATTGGGGCAATGAAATCATGATCCATTTAACCGCTGACACCCACATATTAATCGCGATTGAACCCGCTGATTTTCGCCAGGGCATTGATGGTTTAGCCGCAACATGCCGTTATAAATTATCGGTCAACCCACGTTCGGGTACTGTGTTTGTCTTTATTAATCGCAATAAAACCATGGTGCGCGCATTATCGTATGATGGTACTGGCTTTTGGCTCATGACCAAGCGTTTATCTAAAGGAAAGTTTCAAAATTGGCCGTCATCAAACAAAAGTATTGAACAGATCATCGCGAAAAAACTGCGAAAACTATTGTGTGACAACGATCCATTATGGGAAAAAACGGATCCTCTTTACTGAGTAAAATCATTGAGATAAACACTTGATTTTTACTTTTATCGGATCATAATGCCTGCAAAATAAACCTGTACCAAACACTAAAACTCTGGACGTACCGTGAGCAAACCTTTTACCGACATTGATGGCAAAGCCCTTGAAGCGCTGATAGAGCGCGTGAACGAGGCCAAAGAAAACAATCTGGCCTTAAGCCCAGAGGATTATCAGTTATTACTTGATGCGTTATTGACCTTAGCCACCACGCAAACCCGCTTAGCGAATCATGATGTTACCGTGCATAAACTGCGAAAATTGTTAGGTATTGAAAAATCATCTGAAAAACTAGGCTCGGTGCTTAAGCAAACTAAAGCGTCATCGGGCAAGAAAAATAAAAAGCGTAGCAACGATAATGGTGAAGGTTTCACCCCGGTTAAACCCACGATTATCGTTCATGGACTAGTTGACGTAAATAAAGGCGATACCTGTGTTGAGTGCTTAACCGGTAAGGTTTATAAAACCGAGCCAGGTAGCTTGCTACGTATCACCGGACAAAGTCCTTTCAAACCTGAGCAGCATGTCATGGAGCGTCTTCGTTGTAATACCTGCGGTGCTTATTTTACCGCACCACTGCCGGACGATGTCTTAACCGATGGCTTAAGTACTCAAAAATATGGTTATTCAGCACGTTCTTTAATGGCGATTTATAAATACTTTGCTGGACTGCCTTTTTATCGTCAAAGCAGTATTCAAAAATTACTGGGGTAAAAATCACCGCGTCAACGGTTTTTGACCAAGTAGAGCTTGTTTGTAATGCTATTTATCCCGTGTACCAATTGCTCTTCAATTTAGCGGCTGATGGTAAACACTACTATTTAGATGACACAACTAACCGTATTCTTGATGCGAAATCGGTGATAAAGAAAGCACGCAACAGTGAGAAAGTCATCACACGTACGGGCGTTTATACCTCAGGTGTTATCGCAACGCTGGCTGATAACCGTCATATTGTTTTATTTGAGACTAACATCGGGCACGCGGGAGAATTCATTGACAGTATTTTGCACAAGCGCAGTCAATCATGCACCAAACCACTCATCATGAGTGATGCGCTAGCGAGCAATCGGCCGACGGTACGTGAGGCGATAACGTCACTGTGTAATAGCCACGCAAGACGACAATTTGTAGATGTTATCAATCACTTTCCAATTGAGGTCGAGCATGTCCTCAAACGTTATGGCGAAATATGGGTCAATGATGACCATACGAAAGAAGAAAAGTTAACCCCGACTGCAAGGCTTGCTTACCATCAGCAACATTCGCTGCCCATTATGGAAGCCATAAAATTGTGGGGAGAAACGCATTTAGCCAATGAAACCGTTGAAGAAAACAGTGGCCTAGGCAAAGCTATTCGCTACTTTATCAAACATTATGTCGGACTGAGTTACTTTTGCAGCACTGAAGGAGTAAAAATCGACAATAATCGTATTGAAGCGATGCTCAAAATTGTGGTGAGAGACAGAAAAAACGCGATGTTCCACAAAACCTTACTGGGGGCAACGATTGGGGATGTCATTACCTCGGTCATCGCGACGGCAAGTGAGGCGGGTATTAATGTCTTTGACTACTTCACCACCTTACAACGAGAAAAAGAGCAGGTAAAAAAGACCCCTGAAGATTATTTACCCTGGAATTATCTCGCTAAAAATTCAATCACCTAAAAAAACCAAACACGATGATTTAGGCTTTACCGCCTAGGTCAAGCTGTACCTGAAAAAATCGTGATGTCACGCTACGCTGCCGTAAGCTCACAATATAAAGCATTAGGTATCACAGAAAGTGAATTCTCTGTTTTTGTTAATGCTATTCCATTCCAGTTTTATGCATGGCTAGCTGTTTTCATGGTACCCATACTTGCTGTACTTAAGTTTGATTTTGGCCCTATGGCAAAAACATCGACCAATATTGAAAAAGATAGTACGGTGGAAGTTAAAAAAATCTTTAATCATCCTAACGCTAAACCGATATTAGTTTGGTTGCCTTTATTAATAATGGCTTTAGTGTTGTGTTTTTTACTTGTTCCATTAGGCTTTCCATTTAAGCAAGTTTCTGGAAATGATTTTAGGGCAGGTTTATCCACTGCTTATTTTACAGCAGCTGCGATGATAATCGCACTGATGTCTATTTATAAAGTTCGCACTGTCCTTAATAGTATTAATATTTACTTGAAAGGAATGAGTGGTATGACATCAGTCGCAATCACGCTTATATTAGCTTGGGCTTTAAGCGATGTTGGTAAAGCTTTAGGGGCAGCGGACTATATTGCTAGCGTTGTTGAAACAAGCTTATCGCCATGGCTTTTTCCTATAGTGAGTTTCATACTTGCGGCGATTATTTCATTTGCTACCGGCTCATCTTGGGGAACTTTTGCCATTATGCTGCCATTAGTAATACCAACAGCAGCTTATATTGATGCAGAAATGTATGTATGTATTGGCGCCGTTTTATCGGGTGGCCTTTTTGGTGATCACAGCTCTCCTATCTCTGAAACTACTATCCTTTCTTCTTCTGGTGCTGGTTGTACCCCACTTGAACATTTTAGAACTCAATTACCATATGCCATTTTTAATGGCGCTATTAGTTTACTTGCCTTTACCTTCGCAGGCATTACTGGTTGGACGTGGATAGTTTTAGTTGCAATAGCACTGCAAATTTTTGGGTTAATGGCATTAAAGCGCTTTTTACATACAAGATAATTTTACATAAAAAAATATAGAGACAATAGGCTGAATGCATTTGGCCTAGAGATACATTTTGGTTAGACATTACAAACATCAAATTTAACGAGATACCAATTATGAATGAAGACAAGTTAGCGAAAGAAGAAGTGAATAGCAGTTGGGGTGGACGTTTTAGTGAACCTACAGATGCTTTCGTACAAAGATTTACTGCATCACATACTGTCGATAGACGATTATATAATGAAGATATTACCGGTTCATTAGCCCATGCAGCTATGTTGACTCGGGTGGATATACTTACAGAGAAAGAGTTAGTAGATATTCAAGATGGCTTACAATCTGTTAAGGAAGATATCGAACAAGGAAAGTTTGAATGGAAAGTCGCATTAGAAGATGTGCATATGAATATAGAGGCTGCTTTAACTCATAAAATTGGTATCGCAGGGAAAAAGCTTCACACTGGCCGTTCACGCAACGATCAAGTCGCTACTGATATTCGCTTGCATCTGCGTAGCGCAATTGATGATATTAGTATTGAGTTAACTAATTTACAGTCAGGCTTACTTTCTTTAGCCAAAGGCGAAACAGAAACAATTATGCCTGGCTTTACTCATATGCAAGTTGCTCAGCCTGTAAGTTTTGGGCATCATTTAATGGCCTGGTTTGAAATGCTTGATAGAGATTTTGACCGACTGCAAGATTGTCGAAAACGTTTAAATATCTGTCCGTTAGGAGCTGCAGCATTAGCGGGTACTACTTACCCGATAGACCGTGACTTTACTGCGAAAATGTTAGGCTTTGATAGAGCTACGCGCAACTCTCTTGATTCGGTTAGTGATCGTGACTTCGCCATTGAATTTTGCTCTGCAGCTAGTTTGATTTTGATGCATCTATCTCGATTTTCAGAAGAGTTAATATTGTGGACATCGGCTCAATTTAATTTTATAGATTTACCCGACCGTTTTTGTACTGGTTCATCTATCATGCCACAAAAAAAGAACCCTGATGTTCCAGAGCTAGTACGTGGAAAAACAGGGCGGGTTTACGGAAATTTGACCTCATTACTAACGTTAATGAAATCACAACCCTTAGCTTATAATAAAGATAATCAAGAAGATAAAGAGCCTCTTTTTGATACTATTGACACTTTAAAAGATTGTTTAAGAGCTTTTTCAGATATGGTTCCAGCGATTAAAGCGAACAAGAAAGAAATGTATGAATCTACTTTAAAAGGTTATGCGACTGCGACAGATTTAGCTGATTATCTTGTGAAAAAAAATATGCCTTTTAGAGATGCTCATGAAGTAGTGGGTAAGGCCGTAGCATTAGGTATTAAACAAGGTATAGATTTATCTAAAATAGCACTTGAAGATTTACAACAATTTTCAATGCTAATTAGTAATGATGTTTATGAAATTTTAACGTTAGAAGGCTCTCTTAACGCTCGTAATCATCTAGGTGGCACGGCACCAGAGCAAGTTAAAATACAAATAGAAGAAGCTGAAAAAAGATTGGTTGCTGAGCGTAGATAATAAAAAAGCACCTACGCTTGCTATTACTGCTGTAATTAGTGCTAACAAGGTTACTTATGTAAACTGCAATAAGTAACCTTGTTATAATCCTATGTAATCGTTACCCCATTAATACTTTGCTAGTAAGATTATAGCCAAAAACTGCTAAATATATAGTATGTTTTATCTTCAATAAACCTCCTTTATATCGTTACGATCATTAACACTCAAAAAATTTAAATAATCATTTTTATTTTTTGGAGTGTTAATTAGTCACCACACAATATATACTTTATTGATTAACAAACTTATGGATATCCCTGTTAACGGGTAAGATTTAGGCTATCATATATGATGCTGTACTCTACTTTATACCGATCGTCTTCGGTTAATCTTGCTTTTAAGAAAGGGAGTTTTTATATTAGAATGATTTTTAAAAAATATAGTGCATTGATTTATAAGTATATAATGTGCTTTATCTTAGCCATTATTTTACCTATTTGTTATAATACTGCTTATTCCCAAGAAAAAACCTCATCAAACTCTGCTATTGTCAAAGATACTGCTAATTTATCTGAATCAGCGCTTTTAAAAAAAGCTAAGTCTCTTAAATATAGTGACAGAAAAAAAAGCACTACGTTAGCTAACGCAGCGCTTCTGTTATCGCAAAATAATAAAAATTATCGTTTAAGTGCACATTCTCATCATTTGTTAGGCGAACTAACTCGAGATTCAAATAATATTGAACAGTCAATACACCACTTCTTAGAAGCATCTACTATTTACAAAAATATTAATGAGAAGCAGCATTTAATAAGTTCTTCAATTGATTATGCGAATATGCTTTTTATTGCAAGGCGGTATGATGATGGGAATACAGTACTTGATGAATTATTATCTATAGCGAAGGAGTCTGAAAATAACTTATCTATAGCCCTTGTCATAATAGCTAAGGGAAAAGGCTGTTATCAGCGAAAGCGCTATAACGATGCTATTGAACAATATTCTCAAGCCATAAAATATCTTAAAGAAGATGATAAAGTGGTAAAGAGAAATCTTGGAGAAACATATAAAAACCTTGCTCAGTCATACAAGCGTATAAGTAATAGAGAGCAAACTGCAATTTTTTATAGAAAAGCATTAGATATATTTACAGCTTTACGAGATAAAAAGTTAATGGCACGTACGTTAAATACGCTTGCTGAGGCTGAACGTTATCTTGAAAATTACGTTGTCGCGTTAGACTATTCGCTTCGTGGTTTAGAAATACATGATCAAATCGATGACCCTAGTGGGCGTGCTAAAGCGTTAATAGGTGCGGGTATAATTTATCGAAATATTGCTCAATATGAAAAGTCGTTAGCCTATATTTACGATGCTTACTTGTATTACACTAAAATTGAAGACTTTAGCAGTATGGGAAAAGCGTCAAATCAAATGGGTCTTATATACACCCGACTGAAACAATTTGATCAAGCTAGATCGTTTTATCAGTTTACTATTGATTTACCTGAAAAACAGATTGAATCAAAAACGCTTGCCTCAGCATTAAGAGAAATGGCAGTGATTGATTTAAATGATGGAAAGTATCAATCTGCTAATGTTATGGCGAAACAAGCTTATAAAATTTATCAAAAACAGAATGATAAATTAAAGGGATCTACTTCGGCTCGTATCATCGGTAATATTTATCGAGCACAGCAAGAGAATAGTAAAGCTATAACCTATTATAGAGAATCGTTGGCTCTTGCTATCGAAGCTGATAGCAAGTTATATCAAATTAAAGCGCAAACGCCTTTGGCTGCTCTTCTTCGTGATATAAACAGCGATGAAGCCATTAGTTTACTAAAAAAATCGTTAGAATTATCGACTCAAATAAATACAAAATATCAGACGCTATATGCGTATCGAGAGCTTAGGAAATTAGAAAAGTGGAGAGGCAATATTGCAGAGTCATTAGATTATGCTGAAAATGAAATAAAATTATCTAAAATTATTCAAGATGAAAGGGAAGCAGAAGAGCTAGATTTAGCTAAAGCTAAATTATATTCACATAAAATGGAAGAAGAGCTAAAATCATTAAAGAAAAAAGTTAGGTTTGATCAACTTCAATTACTTAAGAAAAATACGGAAATTGAAATAGCAGGCCAAGCAAGAATTATTTCAGAATTAGAGCTTACTAAAAATAAATATGCCAGCGTTGCGTTAGCTTCGTTATTGGCTATTTGCCTATTTGCCGTATTATTTATATATAAAAGGTTTATTGACTCAAACAGACGGAATAAAGAATTAGACTATTTAGCCGCTCGCGATCCACTGACTAATTGCTACAATCGTCGAATATTATTCGATTTTATGAATCGAGACTTTGCAAATAAAGTAAGACTTACCGAGTATTGTATTCTTATGGTAGACATAGATCACTTTAAGGCAGTCAATGATACCTATGGTCATAGTACAGGGGATTCGGTTCTTAGTGCTGTAGCTAATATTCTACAAAATAGTGTACGTCAAAATGACATTGTTGCGCGTTTTGGTGGGGAAGAGTTTTGTATTGTTTTACCTGGCACTCATCAAGAGCAAGCCATGAATATTGCAGAGACCATTCGTCAAAAGGTTGAAGCGAGTAGCTTTGATAAAATCTCTGTTACCTGTAGTTTCGGGGTAACATCTATAAAATTTAATGCTAAGGCCCCATCAGAGTTAATTGAGCAAGCCGATTTAGCTCTTTTTAAATCAAAATCTCTAGGTCGTAATAAAGTGACTTTATGGGATGAGAAACTAAACGCATAATATGTGTAAAAGTCTCTCTTTTTACTATTATTGTAGGTGTTGTAACTATTGGTATATTCGAATTATTAATCGTTGTATATTTGGTTAGATTGCATAAATTCGAGTGACTTGGTAATAGCCGTTTTCACCTTTGACTCCATCTCAAAACGTTCAGATGCAGGTAGGTAAAAAGCCATGTCAACTTCATGCCTTATGTAGCGCGTAGGCAACTGATTTAATACAACACAAGTTAGGTCTGCAAGAAAGTCTTCATCATACTTTTCGTCAAACTTAGATAAAGTAAAATGTTGCATTACTAATTTTTCATAATAATTATGGATATCATCAGATATTTTCATAGTCGCCTTCTTAATATTAACTTAGTAGTCTCTAATATTAACCTTAGATTTATTTATATGCCATTCTTATTCGTATGAATTAAGGTAATAAATTTTAACGTTTTTCAGCAAGTTCTATATCGCGCTCAATAGTTGAAATTGCTTGACGACAACGGCCAAGGCGTTGGTGTAAAGCAAGTACTTCCATCGATATTTTTTCATTCTCATGATTTTTACATCGTACTCGTGCATTTTCTCGTTCACTTAGCATATCCATTAAACGTCGTTCAAATTCATGATGTTCGTTTAATTTTTGGTATAGCTGATGACTATTCAGCATAATGTTTTTGGTTAATGCGTTGTATTTACTTGCTTGTTTTTCTTTTGCCTTTTTCATGCGAACTTTTTTGTTTGCATCAAAACTTAACGTTGCAGCTTGGTGCATAACGGTGTTCGATTGTAATGCAATAGATATAGCTGATATTTGTTGTTCGATTTGCTGCAAAATTAATTTGGAAAGATCTACTTTATTGGCTGCAACTAAACGAGAAAATTCAGATACCTTTCGTTTAGCTTCTTTTATATATGGTGTGAATTGATCACTTTGACTGACAAAGAGTGTAGATGAAAATAAGTTGTTATTTTCAATTAAACGGTGTGCTTTTCGTTGTGTGTTCTGTATATCAGTTTGTTTAGCTTTAGCTTCTAGTGTATCAAGCAACACAGACAAACGCTCAGTAGAGTTCATTATTTAACCTAATGTAAGAGCAGCAGCAAATTTCATCATGATTGTATCACTTGAAATAATAATAATTTCAAAAATATATCTTTTTTATATCGCTATCACTTATAAAAGTTAATTATGTAAAACTATATTTTGTAACGTACTGTTTACGAGTGGTTGTTTTTGTTTTGTTAACTGTTGATTCTATTGTGTTATTTTTTATTTTTAAGGTTGGTGTAAATTAAGTGATAAAAAAAACAAAAAGTCTATTTTTTTAAGTTACTGTTTTTTGATGCTTTTATTTTTTATTAATAAAATACCACTTTAAAAAATGAAATAATGCTCATCTTTTTATAAAAAGTTCATTCTAATAATAAATAAATCATAATTACTATAACCCAATGTTTTACATGTTATTATTCGATTTTTTGTGTTTTTATTTGTTATTATTATGTAACTTAATATGTCTAAGTGTTAAAAACCTTACCAAATGGTTATAAATGGTATTGACGCTATGAGCAGATCCCGTTTAATATCGTAGGCGACAGATCAGGTCATATGACTCGTTCAAAAAAGTTTACGGGGCAAAATAGCTCTGAAGCGTATAAAAACAAACAAATAACAAACCAATCACAAATGTGATCCAGGGAGTAAACATGTATAACAATAGCAAATTAGCTAAGTCGATTCGTCTAGCTATGATGTTTGGTGCTGCGGCAACTGCATCAATTTCAACTTCAGTATTTTCTGCAGAAGATGGCGCTGAAGAAGTAGAAAGAATTTCAGTAACAGGTTCTCGTATTAAACGTACCGACTTAGAAGGTTCAATTCCTGTTACTGTAATTGACCGTGCAGCAATTGATTTTTCAGGCCAAACTTCAGTATCTGATTTATTACGTAATACTAGTTTTAACTCTGCAGGTTCTTTCCGTCCTCAATCAGGTAGTTCTGCTCAAGGTACTTCATCGGTTAACTTACGTGGCCTAGGCTCTGAACGTTCATTAATCTTAGTAGATGGTCGTCGTTTACCTAAATCTCCATCAACAGGTAACTCACAAGATTTAAACTCTATCCCTATGGCAGCGGTAGAGAGAATTGAAATATTATCTGATGGTGCTTCTGCGGTATATGGTTCTGATGCTATCGCTGGTGTTATTAACATTATCACTAGAAAAAACTTCACTGGTGCTGAATTACGTATAGGCGCTTCAGAAGTTAGCTTACCAAATGATGGTGGTGACCGCGAAGAAGGTTCTGCTGTATTTGGTGCTTCAACTGATAAAGCTTCTGTTATCGGTGGTGTTTCTTGGAACAGCCGTGACATTATTTTTGAAAATGCATATGACTGGGTTGAGCCAGGCGCGTCAAGTTTTGGTGCTAACTGGACAAGACCTGCGGGTTACCTTGGTGAAGGTGATAGCGGTGGATTAAGTTCAATTCTTTCTGCTTCAGAGTGTGATGGCTTACAAGATTTCTTCATGGCGGGCGACGATTTTTGTGCTTATAACTTCAACGCAACGAATGCTAATGAAGCATCAACAAGTAACACGTCAGGTTTCGTTAAAGCTGAGTATGAAATTAATGATGACTGGAAAATATTTTCACATACGTTAATCTCAAAAACTACTTCTTTTGGTCGTTATGCACCAACATTAAATGATGCCGGTGTTGGCGCATTTATGTCTGCTGATAGCCCAAATAACCCAACTAACCCAGATAGCCCATTTTATGAAGCATCTACTTCTGGTCAAGGTGCTCAAGAAGTTGGCTTTCGTCATCGTTTTGCTGCATTAGGTAACCGTGATAGTGAAGTTGATAACTGGTCAACTGACTTTTTAGTTGGTGTTGAAGGTACTATCGGTGATGCTTTTGTTGATTTTGGTGTACGTAAAAACAAAACTAAAACTTATGAAATTGGTCGTGGTTATTTAATGGGCTCTAATGCTCGTGTTGCTATTGATAGCGGCGCATATATGATTAATGACCCATTCGGCACTCGTTTTACTACTGATGCAGAAAAAAGCGATTATGCTAATTTATTATCTGGTTTAAACGTAACTACATCACGTATTGGTACGTTTGATCAAGAAGAAGTTTTCGGTTCAATTGCATTTGATGTAATGGAAATGGATGGCGGTACATTGCAAGCTGTTGTTGGTGCTGAATACCGTAAAGAAGATTACTCTGATACTTATGATTCTTTGTCAGAAGCTGGTCAAGTTGGTGGTTCTGCTGGTAACAGTGCTGGTGGTGGTCGTGATCTTAAGAGTGCTTACTTTGAAGCATTATTCCCAGTAATGGAAGGTTTAGAGTTTACTGTAGCTGGTCGTTACGATAACTACTCTGATTATGGTTCTGATTTCTCTCCTAAAGTTTCTGTAAAATATGATGTAACTGATGAACTAGTTCTACGTGCATCATATGGTGAAGGTTTCCGTGCTCCTACACTAGATATACTTACTGCTAAGCCTGCTCCTGATAACCCAAGTGTTTCAGATGATCCATCATGTCTTAACTTAGGTTTAGCTGAAGGTTGTGATGTTCAAGTTAGCGCTATCACTTTAGCGAATGCTGAAATGGGTTCTGAGTCATCTGAACAAATATCTTTAGGTTTAGCTTACCAACCTACAGATTGGTTAAACTTCTCTGCTGATTACTATCAAATTGAAATCACAAACATGATCCGTTTCTTCGGTGCTGATACAATTCTTACTCGTGAACAAACAGGCGACCCTATTCCTACTGGTTTAGGTGTAACTCGTTTAGCTAACGGTGGTGTTGATTTAATTACTCAAGGTTATGCGAATGAAGGTAAATGGGAAATCAGTGGTCTTGATTTAAACCTAAATACTACATTTGATTTTGGTAATGCTGGTACTTTAAGACAAACATTACAGTTTAGTCATCAATTCGACAGTAAAATCGATGGTGGACGTAATACTATTAAAGATACGGGTGAACCACAACAACGTGCTACTTTAAGTAACAGCTATTCATGGGAAAACTTAGATCTAACATGGAACATGAACATGATTGGCTCTCAGTATGAAGATGTAACACAAATAGATGATGGTAGTGTTCAACGTACTGGTAATATTGCGACTTGGATCACACACGATCTTCAAGCAACTTATAGCTTATCAACAGGTACTAAGATTTCTATTGGTATGCAAAATGCGTTTGAAAAAGAGCCTCAGTTAAGCAGCTTCGACGGTCGTAACTATAACTTTGATCTTTATGATGCATACGGACGTATTACTTATGTTCGTTTATCTCAAACTTTCTAAAGATAAGTTAGCATGAACTTTTAGTTAACTGAAAGTTGTACGAAAATAAAGGTGGGTATTATACCCACCTTTTCTTTTTTGATAGGTAGAGAAAATGCAACATTGGAGTACTTATTGGTCCTCAACAAAGTCACTTAATAGTTTTGCAGAAGGAGAACACAAGCAAGGGTATGTTGGAGAAATAGCTGATTACTGGCATAAAAAATTTCAACGACTTCCTAGTTCAGCAAAAATATTAGATATAGCTACAGGGAACGGCGGTCTTGCTGTTTTAGCTAAAAAATTTAATCCTCGGTTTAATGTTTATGGCTCTGACGCAGCAGCTATTAACCCTCTTTCTAAATTTAAACCTTCAGATCCTGTTTATAATACCCTTAAAAGTATCAAGTTTTATGGTGGAATGCCGTCAGAGACGTTAGCTTTTAAAGACCAAGAGTTTGATGCTGTCATTAGTCAATTTGGTTTTGAGTATGCCGAACCAAGTGCTGCAATATTAGAAATAAACCGAATTCTAAAACCTAATGGAAGTTTTATTGCTTTAATTCATCATGAGTCTTCATTTATTACCGACGATTGTAAAGTTGGTATTAATATCATTAATACATTATCAGTACAAAACGGCTTGTTAGATGGGTTACAAGATTTTGCAAACTTATGTGAAGCAATCAAAGATAAAAATAATCCAACATTAGATCAGCAAACTCAATTTCAGACAAAAAATAAGAATTTATTAAACTTATTTAAAGAGCTACAGAGTGCTTGTAATGACCAAGCGCAATTAGATTGGTTCAACTTACTAGCCAAAGAGTTAGTGCCTGTCATTATGAATTGGACGCATATGGATAGAGAAAACGTTGCGGCTATCGTAGCCAATACGCTATTTTTCAGACAACGCTTAGAAGATCAAGTTGAAGCTGCTTGGTCAACAGTTGATGTTGAGCAGATACAAGGCACGACAAAGGATCATTTCAATTCGTTTCAAGTGACGTTGATTGAGCACGATTTAGGTAAGTTATGCTGGGCGATTCAAGTAACTAAAAATATAGACACTTAAGCTGTTTTTGTATTAAAGCTTTGATAAGAAACTATTTTTAATTAAATAGCTAGATGATAATTTTAAATATGTACTATCTAACTGTTATTTTTGAAAAAAGTAAATATGATGAAATTACTTTTATGGTTTGTACTTTGACCCTGTACGTAATGGGAATTTTTTAGCAGCTAAACGTGTCCTGTAATAGAATTTGACTATTCCACGGTTTGATTATGATAAAGCAATAACTTCCCTTACCAATGAACTCCCAACATGGCCTGAGCCAACTCATGGCATTAGTGAACTGCGTCTTGCTATTCGCTATCAGCCCCCAGAAATCATTATTAAAGTATGCAGCTGATATGTACTTGTTATAACTGATTATCCAGCTGTTCTAATTATTTTTAAATGATTATGAAACAGAGATAATTATAAAATTCAATTTGATCATAAAATTAATCAAATTGGTATTACTGTTAATGATTATTAAGAGTATCCAGTTAATCATGTATTTAATAAAAATAAAAACTTTACAGATACCGGTTTTTGTAACGATATGTTTACATCTTTTGGGGTTACATGTGTAATTGGTTTTTAACCATTATATTTGATAAATATAATATTATGACATTAAAAAGCAAGTACTTTAAGTTATTGTTATTAAGGTGTTTATTTACCCGTTATAGTTTTTACATTACAAAGCCCTTGATTTTTATAGAGTTATCTTTAAATTGATGATATTTTAAAGTATGTATTTTTTTGTTTTAAATCAATTGCTTATTTTTTATTTTGGTGTTAAATGAATTGTTACTGGATATGTCTAATTGTTAAATAATGTATCATTTTATTTAAAAGAGTGATGGTAGTCTGTATCAATCCCGTTTATTATCGTAAAGGACAGATCAGGTCTTATGGCCCGTTCAAAAAAGTTTACGAGGCAAGATAGTCTCGAGACTACTAAATAACAAACCAATCACTAACGTGATAAAGGGAGTAAATATGTATAACAATAACAAAGTAGCTAAGGCAATTCGTCTAGCTATGATGTTTGGTGCTGCGGCAACTGCATCAATTTCAACTTCGTGAGCTTACGGCAGCGTAGCGTGACATCACGATTTTTTCAGGTACAGCTTGACCTAGGCGGTAAAGCCTAAATCATCGTGTTTGGTTTTTTTAGGTGATTGAATTTTTAGCGAGATAATTCCAGGGTAAATAATCTTCAGGGGTCTTTTTTACCTGCTCTTTTTCTCGTTGTAAGGTGGTGAAGTAGTCAAAGACATTAATACCCGCCTCACTTGCCGTCGCGATGACCGAGGTAATGACATCCCCAATCGTTGCCCCCAGTAAGGTTTTGTGGAACATCGCGTTTTTTCTGTCTCTCACCACAATTTTGAGCATCGCTTCAATACGATTATTGTCGATTTTTACTCCTTCAGTGCTGCAAAAGTAACTCAGTCCGACATAATGTTTGATAAAGTAGCGAATAGCTTTGCCTAGGCCACTGTTTTCTTCAACGGTTTCATTGGCTAAATGCGTTTCTCCCCACAATTTTATGGCTTCCATATGGGCAGCGAATGTTGCTGATGTAAGCAAGCCTTGCAGTCGGGGTTAACTTTTCTTCTTTCGTATGGTCATCATTGACCCATATTTCGCCATAACGTTTGAGGACATGCTCGACCTCAATTGGAAAGTGATTGATAACATCTACAAATTGTCGTCTTGCGTGGCTATTACACAGTGACGTTATCGCCTCACGTACCGTCGGCCGATTGCTCGCTAGCGCATCACTCATGATGAGTGGTTTGGTGCATGATTGACTGCGCTTGTGCAAAATACTGTCAATGAATTCTCCCGCGTGCCCGATGTTAGTCTCAAATAAAACAATATGACGGTTATCAGCCAGCGTTGCGATAACACCTGAGGTATAAACGCCCGTACGTGTGATGACTTTCTCACTGTTGCGTGCTTTCTTTATCACCGATTTCGCATCAAGAATACGGTTAGTTGTGTCATCTAAATAGTAGTGTTTACCATCAGCCGCTAAATTGAAGAGCAATTGGTACACGGGATAAATAGCATTACAAACAAGCTCTACTTGGTCAAAAACCGTTGACGCGGTGATTTTTACCCCAGTAATTTTTGAATACTGCTTTGACGATAAAAAGGCAGTCCAGCAAAGTATTTATAAATCGCCATTAAAGAACGTGCTGAATAACCATATTTTTGAGTACTTAAGCCATCGGTTAAGACATCGTCCGGCAGTGGTGCGGTAAAATAAGCACCGCAGGTATTACAACGAAGACGCTCCATGACATGCTGCTCAGGTTTGAAAGGACTTTGTCCGGTGATACGTAGCAAGCTACCTGGCTCGGTTTTATAAACCTTACCGGTTAAGCACTCAACACAGGTATCGCCTTTATTTACGTCAACTAGTCCATGAACGATAATCGTGGGTTTAACCGGGGTGAAACCTTCACCATTATCGTTGCTACGCTTTTTATTTTTCTTGCCCGATGACGCTTTAGTTTGCTTAAGCACCGAGCCTAGTTTTTCAGATGATTTTTCAATACCTAACAATTTTCGCAGTTTATGCACGGTAACATCATGATTCGCTAAGCGGGTTTGCGTGGTGGCTAAGGTCAATAACGCATCAAGTAATAACTGATAATCCTCTGGGCTTAAGGCCAGATTGTTTTCTTTGGCCTCGTTCACGCGCTCTATCAGCGCTTCAAGGGCTTTGCCATCAATGTCGGTAAAAGGTTTGCTCACGGTACGTCCAGAGTTTTAGTGTTTGGTACAGGTTTATTTTGCAGGCATTATGATCCGATAAAAGTAAAAATCAAGTGTTTATCTCAATGATTTTACTCAGTAAAGAGGATCCGTTTTTTCCCATAATGGATCGTTGTCACACAATAGTTTTCGCAGTTTTTTCGCGATGATCTGTTCAATACTTTTGTTTGATGACGGCCAATTTTGAAACTTTCCTTTAGATAAACGCTTGGTCATGAGCCAAAAGCCAGTACCATCATACGATAATGCGCGCACCATGGTTTTATTGCGATTAATAAAGACAAACACAGTACCCGAACGTGGGTTGACCGATAATTTATAACGGCATGTTGCGGCTAAACCATCAATGCCCTGGCGAAAATCAGCGGGTTCAATCGCGATTAATATGTGGGTGTCAGCGGTTAAATGGATCATGATTTCATTGCCCCAATGAGCGAAATGATGATGTTAGTATCAATAACACCAGATAAAGACATTTCATTACCTTGGGCAAAGCGTAGTTCAACAGTAAAGGGCGGTTGTGTGAGTAATGGCGGTGGTGAAATAGGAAGGTGCACAAATAGCGGTGCTTTTTCAGCAGGTTCAAGCGTATTTCGCCATTGCTTGAGCTGGCCGCCACTGATCCTTAATGCTGATGTTATTTTGCTAGAAGAATAGTGATTGAGTAATGCTACGGCTTGCTCACGCAATGCGATGGGCGTTGTGACTTGACGACCACTTCTGTTGCTACGCCAGTGCTCAAAAGCAGTAACGACCGTTGTTAATTGATCTTGGTTTGGCATGATTGCATCCTAGTAATTTGGTTGCGATCATTAAAACAGATCAAAAAGGGGAAGTTGAGCTAGGCTGCCGTAAGCTCACCAACTTCAGCCTTTTCAGTTGAAACTGAAGATGAAAAAATTGAAAAAGTAGAGCGTATTTCTGTGACTGGTTCTAGAATTAAACGAGCTGAATTATCTTCTCCATCTCCAACGTTAACTATTGAAGCTCAAGAGTTAGTAAGAATGGGTAATCCAGATCTTGGTAGTATGTTGGCTGAATTACCCGCACTCGGCGCAACAAGTACTATCATCGGTAATAATAATAGCAATGGAGACGCTGGTCTTAGCTCTGTAGATTTACGTCGTTTAGGTACCAAACGTACATTGGTACTTGTTAATGGTAAACGCCATGTTGCTGGCTCTCCTGGTTCTTCTCAAGTCGATCTATCAACAATCCCAGCAGCACTAATTGAACGTGTTGAAGTCATTACTGGTGGTGCTTCGGCTGTTTATGGCTCTGATGCTGTGTCAGGTGTTGTGAATGTAATATTAAAAAATGACTTTGAAGGTATAGAATTCAACCTTACGGGTGGTAACTCTACCGAAGGTGTTGGTAATGAGAACTACACATTTAGTGTACTAGGGGGAAGCGATGTAGCTGGAGGTCGTGGTAATATCACCTTTTTTGCTGGCATAGAAGATACTACTGAAGTAATGTCCGCTGCTGTTCGTCAATGGGATAATTGGGGTACAGTAATTAACCCTGCAAATGAAGGCGAAGAAGACGGTGTTTTTGATAAATTCCGTAGACGTAATGTTGGCTCTGAAATGATTAATGAGTTTGGTGTATTAAACCCATTTGAAGATAGTCGACTTACTTTTGATGCTGATGGTAATAGAAACGACACATGTGCACGTGATTTGACTAACAGTTTCGCTTTTGGTCAGCTAGAGGAAGATTGTGGTGCAGGCGGTTTGTTCACTGAGCAATATGAAAACTATATCCCAGGCGTTCAGCGAACGACAGTAGGCTCTACTTTTAATTATGAAATTACAGAAAATATCCAATTTTTTAGTGATTTTAAATTTACAAGAGCTGAAGTTCAGCAGCAATTTCAACCTAGCTTTCGATTTGGTGGTGTTTATATCGATGTTGAAGATAATGCATTCTTGAGTGACGATGTAAGAGCCGAGCTTGGCGGAACTGGTCAAGCTGAAATGTCTAAGTTCTTTGGTGAACTTGGTAACCGCTCAGCTAGAAATACGCGTGATTTATTTCGTTTTGTAGGTGGAATTGAAGGTGCTTTCACAGTAGGTGAAACTGATTTAGATTATGAGTTATTTTATATATACGGTGAAACAAATAACGAACGTATAGGTGAGAATGACCTAATTCCTGGTAACTTAGAAGCAGGTATTGATTCAGTTATTGATCCAGAGACAGGCAATGCTGTATGTCGTAGTCAATTAGAAAGTGCACAGGGTGATGGTTATTCTGATCCTGCAACAGTCGATGCTGGTAGTTGTGTTGCATATAATCCATTTGGTTTTGCTCAAGCTTCTCCTGAAGCATTAGATTGGGTTTCAGCTGATGTCACTCGAACAGATCAAATAAAACAAGAAGTTATTGGTGGTAGTATATCTGGTGATACAGGTGCCTTTTTTGAATTGCCTGGTGGTGCCATTGGCTTTGCTACTGGTATAGAATACCGAACTGAGTCATCATCAACGGTTACAGATGAGTTAACTAAAAGTGGTGCTACTACTAACGCCGCAACACCAGATGAATTTGGTGAATATGATGTTCTTGAAACTTTTATTGAAGTTAGCTTCCCAATTTTAAGTGATATGTTTTTAGCTCAAGAATTAACTATTGATGCTGCTTATCGCTCATCAGATTATTCGCATGCAGGTAATGTTGATGCATGGAAAGTTGGTATGATTTATGCCCCAATTGACGATTTACGTTTCCGTGGTACATATGGCGTTGCTGTACGTGCACCAAATATCACTGAAGCTTATAGTCCATTATCACCGAGCTTTGCACGAGTGAGTGATCCATGTGATGACGATAATATTCTTGACGATCCAGACCGCGTTGCTAACTGTGCTGCATTAGGTATTCCTGCAGGATTTCAGGCAAACGATAATGTGAGTGTGGATACACTTTCGGGTGGTAATGATAATTTAACACCGGAAGAGTCTACTTCATTGACTGTAGGTACAGTATGGACACCTAGTTACTTAGAAAACTTTTCTGTGACATTAGATTTCTATGATATTGAAATTGAAGATGCAATTATTGAAGTCGCTGCACAAGATATTGCTGATAACTGTGTAGATGCTACAGGTAGTCCTGATGCTGCTTATTGTTCTGCAATTGATCGTAATGAATCAAATGATATTAGTTTAGTTCGTTCAGGTTTCTTAAATGCTTCAGCATACAATACTTCTGGTATTGATGTAGATATGAGATATCAGTTTGGTTTAGATAGCTTTGAATTACCAGGTGAAGTGAAGCTTAGATTATTCGTAAATAAACTTCTTGAGTTAGAGCGTTTTGAGTTCCAAGATCGCCCTGATGAAATTAATGATGAAAAAGGTGAAGTAGGAGATCCTGAATGGCAAATGAGTATGTCAGCTACTTATATTTTAGATGATCTTTCTGTTACTTGGCAATCACGTTACATTGATCGTGTTGTAGATTATGATGTATCAGTTGGTGGAGGATCACCTGAAGATTTAGAGTATGGTTATGTTTCTTCAGTTACCACTCATGATGTATCATTTAACTATATTGTTAATGATCATTTAAAAGTTAATGGTGGCATTCGGAACGTTCTTGATAAATTACCGCAAGGTTGGACTAACAATGCGTTATATGACCTAGTTGGTCGTCGTGCATATGCAGGTATAACAGTTAACTTTTAATCTTATTTTATAGTTAGTTTAGTTACCTAAAAGCCTAATTTTTAATTAGGCTTTTTTATATTATTTATTCCCTAAAACACCGAAAGTTAAAAAGCCCACCCAGTAAATATAATATGTTGAATGAGAGTTTGAAGATTAGCGTATATATAGCTTATTGCTCATTGAAGTCTTTAATGTTGTGGGTTTTTATCCGAAAGCGAGCCCTAGAAAAAGTAGCAGTAAAGGAAAAACCTTTCAATGACAAAATTCTTAAGTACGCTTAACTTACACTAATCAAAGACATAATATTGAAATGAGCAGGTCAGTGCATTATAAAAAACCTGTAACGTACTTTAGAACGAGATAATTATTCATATTTTATATAGTAGCTATACATGAGCAGGTAGAGTTCTGCTATATTATCATTTCTTAGAGCTAACTTATGGAGCAGCTTTATCAAACGATTAGATAAATTAAAAAATAAAGCCGGTGAAATACTCAATCGTACGTTTGATCAACATATCAACTTAGCGGTTACTGGCTTAAGTAGAAGCGGAAAAACAGCTTTTATAACGTCGTTAGTTAATCAACTAATTACCGAAGGAAATGGTAGTAAGTTAAGTTTTTTTGACCCTGTACATAACGGGAATTTTATAGCCGCTAAACGTGTGCCGCAAAAGAATTTAACTATTCCACGGTTTGATTATGATAAAGCAATAACTTCCCTTACCAATGAACCTCCAACATGGCCTGAGCCAACTCATGGTATTAGTGAACTGCGTCTTGCTATTCGCTATCAGCCTCAGAAATCATTACTAAAGTATGCCGCTGATATGGCGACACTAACCCTTGATATAACTGATTATCCAGGAGAGTGGTTACTTGATTTACCTATGCTCAAACAAACTTATGAACAATGGTCTGAACAAACACAAGCCTTATTAACCGCATCACCGCGTATGGAGTTCTCTCAGGACTTTTTAACCAAAGTCGCGAATATAGACCCGTTTGATGAGGCTGATGAAGAGCTATTAGCGCAATTATCTAAAGAATATACCGACTTATTATATACATTCCGTTATCAATTAGGGCTTAGTGTTATTCAACCAGGACGATTCATTTTACCTGCTGAATTGGCGGGAGCACCCATTTTAGAGTTTTTTCCTTTTCCAAATTTAACAAATATTGATGGTAATGATTATCAAAACGCCAGTGATAATAGTTTTATTGGTATGTTAAGAGCGCGTTTTATTGAATATAAAGAAGAAGTCGTTAAAAAATTCTATCGGCAGCACTTTTTACGGTTTGATCGACAAATTGTTTTAGCTGATTGTTTGACGCCATTAAACTCGTGTTCTAAAAATGGTGGGGCAGAAGGTTTTGCTGATTTGCAGTTAGCCATTGATATGATTTTAGAGAGTTATGGCTATGGTAAGTCTGGTTTGTTTTCTCGTCTATTTTCACCAAAAATAGATAAGTTACTTTTCGCCGCAACCAAAGCTGATCACGTAACTGGCGAGCAACATGCGCCTATGGTATCGTTATTTAATGAGCTCATCTTTCAAAGTAAGCATAATATCAATTTTGAAGCCATAGAAATGAAAACGCTCGCAATAGCCTCGGTGAAAAGTACAACATCAGGCAAGAGCCACCATAAAGGCCAGCAATTTTCAGTTATTCAAGGCTACACAGATCAAATAAACACAAATCAAAGCTCATTAAAGAGTGAAGCTACGCCAACAACAAGAGAAAAAATCACAGTATTTCCTGGCTCTGTACCAGAACATTTACCTAAACCAGAATTTTGGCAAGCATGTGCCTTTAATTTCATAAATTTTCTTCCTATGAGTGGTTTGAAAAAAAATCAGCCTTTACCGCATATTCGTATGGATCAAGTTTTACAATTTTTGCTAGCAGATAAAATGATATGACCCAAATAAATAATAAAACTGATGAAGAGAATCATCAACAACAAATTCTCTTTTCTGAGAGCGAATTATCAGATCAACAGTCTGCTCAAGAAGCAAAAGAAACTGAAAATGGCGCACAGGTCATTTTTGATAATCAAGATTATTTACCTATAGATGAGGTAAGTGAACTGCCAACAGTTCAAAAAAATAGCTTATCCGTTGATAGCGCCTCAAAAAATAACAAAAGCCGTCCTCGTTGGTTATGGCGAATAGTCTTTACGTTACTTACGGTTATTATTGGTGTAGAGGGGGTTGATTTTTTTATTAATGGCTTTGAGCAGTCGCCTATTATTACAAGCATTTATGCTGTTATTTTATCGTGTTTAGCCATTATTACTTCTACCACTGTTTTCAGTGAATGGTCTAAATTAAGGCAATTTAAACGAAGAGAAGTATTAAAGAAAGAAGCAAATCAGTTATTGCTAAGCAGCGATAGCTTGAAAGGATCTTCATCAGAGCAGTTAAATGTACAACATTTTTGTCAAAAAATAACTGAAAGTCTACCTTGCGATCTTACCTCGGAAAATGAAAAAGATCAGGTGTGGCAAAATGCATTAAATGATCAATATTCAGATAGTGAACTATTACAACTTTATTCACGTTCAGTATTATCAAAAGTTGATGAAAAAGCGATGGCTGAAATTGCACGTTTCTCAACTGAAGCAGTTGTTTTAGTTACTCTTAGTCCTGTTGCTATAATTGATATGTTAATTATTGTATGGCGAAACCTAAGGATGATAAATAAAGTTGCTGGCTTGTATGGTTTAAAGTTAGGGTATTGGAGCCGCATTAAGTTGATTAAACAAGTGTTTATTAACATGGTTTATGCTGGAGCAAGTGAATTAATTGCTGATTTTGGTAGTGATATGATAGGTGCCGATTTACTTGGAAAACTTTCAGGGCGTTTAGCACAGGGACTAGGTGCAGGTATGTTAACAGCTCGATTAGGTGTAAAAACTATGCAGTTATGTCGCCCAATTCCTTTCGAAGACAAGCCTAAACTTGCTCATGTTCGAAAAGAAATGCTTACTACGATTAAAAATCTTATTAGTCAAAAAGCTTAATTTTTAATAGGTAGTCTATTCATTGTTAACCTATTATGTTGATTTTATGAATCATTAACTCTCTCATCTTAGTGCTGTTAGTTACAGCACTTGCTAACTCAAGGCTAACATAACTAGCAATAGCTGTTCTTACGCATACTCATTGTGACTTGTAATAATTAGTTTACATTTTAATCATGTGTATGTTTTTTGTTAGCTTAACGTTACTTCCCTTTTCCTCATCTCATGCCGTAATATGAATGTAACTAAGGGGCTTGCCCGTATAGAAAATAAGGTTACAACAATGACTAAATCTGCAAAGTATACTTCAAAGTATGCTGATGAACAGGGGATAATTCATTGGTCTGCACAAGAAAATAAAATATGGAATACACTCATTACTCGACAGCTCGTGCATATAAAGGGTAAGGCTTGTGATGAGTATTTAGTCGGGCTAGAAAAGCTGCAATTACCATTAGATAAAATCCCTCAACTAGGCGATGTTTCAAAAGTATTGTTAGAAACCACTGGATGGCAGTGTTATCCCGTTCCAGCATTAATTGGTTTTGGTGAGTTTTTTAAACTTTTATCAGAAAAAAAATTTCCAGTCGCAACCTTTATTCGCACAAATGAAGACTTGGATTACATACAAGAGCCTGATATTTTTCATGAAATATTTGGCCATTGCCCCTTATTAACTAATCCATCATTTGCAAATTATACCCAAGCCTATGGAAAAATGGGGTTAAATGCGACAAAAGAGCAACGACTATTTTTAGCTCGCTTATATTGGTTTACTATTGAATTTGGTTTACTTAATACGGCTAAAGGCTTAAAAATTTACGGCGGTGGAATTTTATCTTCACCTAGTGAAACGCTATATGCATTAACAAATGAAAATGTTGAGCGTAAGGCACTGAGTAAAGATAAGGTGATTGACGTATTAAGAACGCCATATCGTATTGATATTATGCAGCCAGTATATTTTATGTTAAATAGCGTAAGTGATTTAGATCGTATTAGAGAATTGGATGTTGACGAAATTTTGCAGTTAATTGAAGAAGCCAAATTACTTGGTTTATTTGATGCTAAATTCCCACCCAAAGAAGTCGCTTAGCACATATTTATTAGTTAAGTGGCTACCAGTTAAGTACCTATCAGTTAAATATATATTAGTTGTATAGCTACTTAGTATCACTCCGAAATAGTTAAGTATTAGTTAAGGAATATAAAATGAGTAATGAATTATCAATACAGCAATGTGAAGCATGCCATAGTGATGCACCTAAAGTTAGTGACGATGAATTGAAGAGCCTATTAAAGCAAGTTCCTGATTGGCTGCCTGAAGTACACAATAATGTGATGATGTTAGCGCGCGAGTACACATTTAAAAACTATAAATTAGCATGGGCATTTGCTAACAAAGTGAGTGAATTAGCTGAATCAGAATTCCATCATCCTGCCATTTTACTTGAGTGGGGTAAAGTAAAGGTAACTTGGTGGACACATTCTATCGGTGGTTTACATAAAAATGACTTTATTTGTGCAGCAAAAACTGACCAATTACTATAAGTTACCTTTACTTTTAACATTTCAGATCACAAACATTATTCCTCTTTGCTATAAAGTGGATTCTTGTAATATATAAAAGCCTTAATAATATCTATTATTAAGGCTTTTATATTGTAAAAAATAGTTTACAATAAGTTTTTTGTATTTGAAAAGGTTGTATAAATGCGCTTGGAAATTACGTGTCATGACCGTGTTGGTATGGGGCAAAAAGTATTAGGGATTTTTGTTGAACATGGGATTAATGTTCGAGGTATTGAATTAAAACAGCCAGGCAGAATCTTTATCAATATACCTGATTTAGACTTTTCAGATTTACAAAAATTTATGCCACAATTACGTTTGTTAGAAGGAGTAGGGGATGTACGAACAGCACCTTATATGCCATCAGAACGTGAAAGAAATGAATTAGTAACATTAATTAAAACCTTCCCGGATCCTTTTATTTCCCTGGATATTAAAGGTAATATTCGTATCGTAAACAATATCGCTTCTACTATTATGGGGTGTGATAATGATGAAAGCGTGAAAGGTCAGCATGTGAGTCAGTGGCTAAAAGGCTTTAACTTTACTCGTTGGTTAGATAGTGATGATGTCTTAGCGCAAACTTGTCGATTGAAGTTCCAAGGTGAGGACTTTGTCGCCGATATAATGCCAATTAATGTTGCTAGCGAAGATGATACTGAACATAACAAAAAAATCTTGGCTGGGGCTGTACTAATTTTGAAATCTGAAGCCCGTTTAGGCCAACAAATTAATGCTTTTAAACAGCCGAGCGAGAATACTTTTTCAGGGATTCAAGCAAGAAGCACGGGTATGAGAAAAGTAATTAGAGAAGCTAAGCGCATGTCTTTACTTGACTCATCTATTCTAATCATCGGTGAAACAGGCACAGGTAAAGAGCTCTTAGCAAGAGCGTGTCATGCTTCGAGTGAACGTGCTGATCAACCTTTTATGACCTTAAACTGTGCGGCTTTACCTGATGATGTCGCTGAATCTGAATTATTTGGTGTTGGTGAAAAAGATCAAGTTCAGGGCAAACGTGGTATCTTTGAGCTTGCTGACAATGGTAGTGTTTTTCTTGATGAAGTGGGCGAAATGTCTACTAAGCTTCAAAGTAAGTTATTGCGTGTTATTCAAAATGGTAGCTTTAGAAGAGTAAACTCCGAACAAGAAGTTACCGTAAATGTCCGTATTATTAGTTCTACTAATAAAGATTTGCTCCATTTAGTTTCGCTTGGAGAGTTTAGAGAAGATCTTTATTATCGCTTAAATGTTTTCGGTTTGAATATCCCACCATTACGTGAACGAAGAAGCGATATTTTACCGCTGACTGAGTTTTTTATTGCGCATGCTGGGCAACGTATTGGCAGAGTCAATTTAAAATTAACGCCAGAGTGTCGAGATTTTATTGAGCATTACCCATGGCCAGGTAATGTGAGGCAGTTAGAAAATGTGTTAACCCGAGCAACCTCGTTGCTAGAAGGTGATGAGATTGAAATTAGTCACCTTCAACTGCCAGCATATACCCGTGAGCATGGCTATTTAGAACAAGAATTTGAAGGTACACTCGATGCTGCAGTAAAAGGTTTTGAAGCTGATTTATTACGCAAACTTTACCCTGCATACCCAAGTACTAGGCAACTAGCGAAAAAATTGGGTTTAAGTCACACTGCCATTGCTAACAAGCTACGTGAATATGACATTAATAAAAAAACCGTAAAAATTTAGCCTCAATAACATAACAAAAATAGTGAAATACCTTTGTCAGCATATAAGCAAACGTAAGGAATTGTATACTGACAAAGGATAATCGATCTGATATTAATGATATATAACCTCCTCTTTAAGTCATTTAACCGTGACAAATAGAAAATACGGTGTTGTCATGCAAGTGGAAAAATACCTGTAAAGAATTTATTCCAAGGCTTTCTCTGTTCTCTTTTGGAATTACTTGTCGATTTTAGTTAAATATTCATAGAATTAGTCTTCTCTCATTATTGTCTTTTACGAAAGGTTTGCCATGAAATTAGCTACTCTTAAAAATAATACGCGCGACGGTCAACTCGTTGTTGTAAGTCGAAACCTGGAAAAAGCGATTGCTGTACCTAATATTGCTATTACATTGCAAAATGCTCTTGATAACTGGCAAGAGGTAGCTCCTAAATTAACGCTCATTTATAACACCTTAAATAAGACTGTATCTAATACAGATATGGATGGCGTCATTGATTTTGAACAATCTAATTGTGAATCACCATTACCGCGAGCTTATCAATGGGCTGATGGTAGTGCCTATGTGAATCATGTAGAGCTAGTACGAAAAGCCCGTAATGCTGAAATGCCAGAAACCTTTTGGACAGATCCCTTAATGTACCAAGGTGGCTCTGATGCTTTTATTGGTCCTTATGATGATATTAATGTGGCATCTGAAAGCTACGGTATTGATTTTGAGTCGGAAGTGGCAGTCATTACTGATGATGTACCAATGGGCGCTTCTGTAGAGCAAGCAGCAAGCCATATAAAATTATTAATGCTTGTTAATGATGTATCGTTACGTAATTTAATTCCTGGCGAATTAGCCAAGGGATTTGGCTTTTTTAGCTCAAAACCTTCAAGTGCCTTTTCTCCTGTTGCTATTACACCTGATGAGTTGGGGACTGCGTGGAACGGTAAAAAACTACATTTACCATTAATAACCTATTTGAATGACACCTTATTTGGAAAGCCAAATTGCGGTGTTGATATGACGTTTGATTTTCCAACCATTGTTGCTCATGCAGCAAAAACTCGTCCTTTGTCTGCGGGTTGTATCGTTGGCTCAGGCACTATTTCTAATTACGATCGTTCGGCGGGCTCAAGCTGTCTAGCGGAAAAGCGTATGTTAGAAATAGTTGCAAACGGAACTGCTAGTACTGAGTTTATGAAGTTTGGCGATAAAGTCCGTATTGAGATGCTTGACGACAATGGTGATAGTATTTTTGGTGCTATTAATCAAAAGGTTGTCGAATATAAAATATCATAACGAAAGATATTAAAAGTAGGGGATAATATGAAACTTTATGGTTATTGGCGATCAACTGCAGCTTATAGAGTACGGATAGCTTTGTACTTAAAAAAAATCGATTTTGAATCTATTTTCGTACATTTAGTTAAAAATGGTGGAGAGCAATGTAAGGATGATTATACCGCCATTAATCCTAACCAATTAGTGCCAACCTTAATAGATGGTGATTTCACATTACATCAGTCACTAGCAATTATTGATTATCTTGAGTCTAAAAAATCAGGGTTATCATTATATCCTGATAACTTACAAGAGACAGCTAAAGTGAAAGCACTTGCATTAGATATTGCTTGTGAAATTCACCCATTAAATAATTTACGTGTTCAACAATATTTAGTGGATGAACTTAACTTACTAAGTGATGCTAAATTAGCGTGGATTAAGCATTGGATGGTTATCGGTTTTGATGCGATAGAAAAGCAACTTGTACATACCTCTGGCTGTTACTGTTTTAAAGATCAAATAACCGTTGCTGATATTTGTTTAATACCACAAGTGTATAACGCCCATCGTTTTGGTATTGATATGAGTCACTTCCCCTATATAAATCGAGTAGTAGATAATTGCAGTAAACTTGAAGCTTTTCAGTTAGCTCTCCCTGAAAATCAGGCTGACGCACAATCATAATGTTGATCAAAACTTTGCTCATGTAAGTATTATTGCTTAGCGTGTTACATTAAATTGGTAATAGGTGTAAATGAAGTTCAGAGGAATATGTATTAAAGGAATATGTATTAACGGGATAAGAGTCTAGTAACTCTATTTGTGTTGCGATAAGGGAATTATACTAATAATAGGTTGGGTTCTAATCGCGGTTAACGAGATTAGAACCCAACCTGGTAAATTAATGCAATATTCTTGCTTTAATTGTACCGTCAATTGCTTTCAATGCTTTTAATGCTTGTGCGCTATCAGATGACTCAATATCAATAACCACATAACCAATTTCTGAATCTGTTTGTAAATATTGTGAAGCAATATTTATATTGTTTTCAGCAAAGGCTTGGTTAATTTTTGTTAAAACGCCTGGTTGGTTATGATGAATGTGTAATAAGCGGCTTGTTCCTGTTTCTCCAGGTAAAGAATGCTCTGGCAGTGATACTTCTGGGAAGTTAACTGCTGATAAGCTAGAGCCATTGTCAGAATATTTAGCTAATTTACTTGCTACTTCTAAACCAATGTTTTCTTGTGCTTCTTTAGTACTACCACCAATATGTGGTGTTAGAATTACATTATCAAAACCACGTAATGGTGATACGAATTCATCATCATTACCTTTTGGCTCAACAGGGAATACATCAATAGCAGCACCGGCTATTTTCTTGTCTGTCAATGCTTGTGCAAGTGCTTCTATATCCACAACGGTACCGCGAGAAGCGTTAATAAAAATAGCGCCTTTTTTCATCGCAGTAAACTGATCTTTACCTATCATATACTGTGTTTGAGGTGTTTCTGGTACATGTAAACTAACAACATCAGCTTCATTTAATAGTGATTTCAATGAAGATGATTGACTTGCATTACCTAAAGGTAATTTAGTTTCTATGTCGTAAAATCTAACACGCATACCTAATGTTTCGGCTAAAATACCAAGTTGAGTTCCAATATGTCCGTAACCAATAATACCGAGTGTTTTACCACGAGCCTCAAAAGAGCCTACTGCTGATTTTAACCATTCACCACGATGTGCTTTTGCACTTTTTTCTGGAATACCACGTAGCAGTAATAATGCTTCGCCTAATACTAATTCAGCAACAGAACGAGTGTTAGAAAAAGGTGCGTTAAATACTGGAATACCACGTTTTTTAGCTGCTTTGATATCAACTTGGTTTGTTCCAATACAAAAACAGCCAATAGCGACAAGCTTTTTAGCATGAGTTATTACTTCATCAGTTAGCTGAGTACGAGAACGAATACCGATAAAATGCACATCAGCTATTTTGGCAATTAAATCATCATTAGAAAGTGATGTTTTAATATACTCAATATTCGTATAACCTTTCTCTTTTAACTCCTCAAGTGCGCTTTGATGAACACCTTCAAGTAAAAGGATTTTTATTTTGTCTTTTGCTAATGATTTTTTGCTTATTGTCATAAGGTATGGCTTCACTTATTTAAGTTAGAATTACATTGTTAGTAAAAAAGTCAGTTAAATAAAAGTCAGCTAAATAAAACGTTTAGATGGCTAGATATCTATAATTTCAGTAAGATAACATATAGCGTATAAACTCTAAAGAAAATATTTAAGCAAACAAATCAAGTGTTTGATTTTTATGTTTATTTATCTGATTGCTTAGGTGAATTAGTTCGGTGAATGAGCGCTAGGTGTTCTAAATTATATTTTTATTATTTAATGTAAATTAATTTAATAACCTATAAGTATATGATATTACTTAATAACTTTAATGCCGCTAGCGCTACCAAGGATCAATACATCAGCACCTCTTGCGGCAAATAAACCATTTGAGACAACACCAACAATAGCATTAATATCAGCTTCTAACTTTTTAGCATCAATAATCTTTAAGTTATGCACATCAATAATGATATTACCATTATCAGTAATAACACCTTGACGATATTCAGGGTCGCCGCCAAGTTTTACTAATTGTCGAGCAACATAGCTACGCGCCATAGGAATCACTTCAATTGGTAATGGGAAAGTACCTAATATGTCAACTAACTTTGAATCGTCAGCGATGCAAATAAATTGATTGGCAACAGCGGCAACAATTTTTTCTCTTGTGAGTGCAGCACCACCACCTTTGATCATGGTTAAATACTCGTTAACTTCATCAGCACCATCAACATAAACATCTAAAACACCAATGTTATTAAGATCAAATACCTCAATGCCATGTGCTTCCAAACGTTTAGTCGACTCATCAGAGCTGGAAACTGCACCTTCTATATCATCTTTAATCGTTGCTAAAGCGTCAATAAAGTAATTAACGGTAGAGCCAGTACCAACACCAACAATAGTGCCTTCTTTAATAAATTCTAATGCTTTATATGCTGCTGCTTTTTTCATTTCATCTTGTGTCATGAGTTTGCCTTATAGGTGTTTAGCTATTTTTAGTATTTCATTAATAGCGCAGATTATAGCAGTAGCTTGTTAAAAAGACAGTAATAGCAATTTATACTAAGTTGGTATTAACTAAATTGAATTAGTTCTTTTTAGATTAAAATTGTAAGTGTGAGTGGGGGTGATAATTTTTGGCAATGGTATATCCCAATTTTCTACAGGAATAGTCTCGACTTGTTGGCAATCATGAGCAAGCCCTATTGGATAGAAGTGATGTTGTTGCCAATTGGCAAGTGTTCTATCGTAAAAGCCACCACCCATTCCTAATCGAGCACCCTTATCGTCAAAAGCAACTAATGGTGTGAATAAAAGATCAAGTTGGGCTAATGGGCAAATTTTATTGACGGCTAATTTAGGTTCAAAAATACCATAGCTATTTTGTATCATTACGCTATTTTCTTCATATAAAAGGAATAGCAAATGACCTGAACAAAATGGATGTAAAACGGGCAAATAAACATGTTTATTTTGTTGCCAGCACCAACGAATAAATGGCTGTAAATCTAATTCGCCGTCATTAGCTAAGTACAAAGCAATATGTTGAGATTTTTTTACAAAAATACTTTTTTTTAATGTTAATAATAAAGCCTGAGCAGCTTCTTGTTGAAATGTATTTGTGAGCTCTTTTCTTCTGCTACGAATTGTTTTTCTAATTGAGTTTCTATCGCAGTATTGGGTTGGTATTAATAAAGATTTAGTCATTTAATATTTCTTAATTGAAAATAAAGGTGGGTGTATTGAAACACCCACCTAATGCTAAATAAAAGTTAATTAAGCATTATTATTTGCTAAATTAGGATTAGTCTTTGTTTCATTTTCATCTGATACATTTTCCCAGAATCGTGACTTGAAACCTATTAGTAAAACAATCAAACCAATACTAATCGTAAATAAGCTAATTTGTATGTATAGCGAAGGTATTTGAGAAACATTATTTGGATCATAATTACCTGCTAATAAACCTGAAATGATATTTCCAATAGAATAAGTTAATACAAAAATACCCATCATTTGTCCTGCAAAGCGTTTTGGTGATAATTTACTTACCGCACTCAACGCTACAGGGCTTAAGCATAATTCACCAACAGTATGTAAGAAATAAGTCGCCACTAACCAATAAGGCGCAATTTTCATTCCTGACGCTGCATATTGTGCTGCAAAAAACATAACAATAAAGCCGCTGCCCATAATAATTAAACCAATTGCACATTTTATTCCATAAGAAGGACTTACAAGTCTTTTTCCTAAATTAATCCATAAAGCAGCAAAGAAAGGAGATAATAAGACAATGAATATAGAATTTAACGATTGAAACCATCCTGTTGGTATTTCAAATGAGCCGACGATACGGTCAGTATAATCACGAGTAAATAAGTTCATTGAAGAGCCTGCTTGCTCAAAACCAGACCAAAAACAAGCGGAAGCGACACAGATAATAAGTAGCGCTATGAGTTTTTTCTTTTCAGCAACAGATAAAGAACCACCGAAATAAATAGTGGCATAGTAAACGACGAAAATAGCAGAAAAAGCAACAGCAACATATTGCGCAATAGTTACCGGTACAATTGTAACAATACCTTGAAATATGGCATAAGTTAACGCTGCAACGCTAGCTAAAAATATAGCGATAATAGTCCAACTTAATTTTTGTGCCTTTTTTGATAAAGGATAAACTGGTTTTGCGCCAACACCATTAAGGTTAGGTGTTGTAATTTTGTACTGAATTAAGCCTACAGCCATACCTATGGCAGCAGCACCAAACGCCCAGTGCCAACCTTGATTTTCCATTAGATAACCACAAACACCGTAACCTATGATTGAACCTATATTAATACCCATATAATAAATGGCGTAACCACTGTCACGACGAACATCTTCATCAGAATATAGTTGACCAACCATGGCACCAATATTTGGTTTTAATAAGCCTGTACCTAAGACAACAAAAATCAAACCAATAAAGAATGAATACTCGCTAGGAATAGCTAAAATGATATGACCAATCATAATGATGATACCGCCATACCATACGGCTTTTTGTCCACCCATTAATCTATCAGCGAGCCAACCACCGGGAAGTCCCATAAAATATACACAACCTGTGTATAATCCGTAAATTGCAGCTGCTGAAGCAACGGTTAAACTTAAACCACCTTCTTGTAAAGTCGCCGTCATAAATAAAACAAGTAACATGCGCATGCCGTAATAACTCATGCGCTCCCACATTTCTGTAAAAAAAAGCGTTTTAAGGCCACTCGGCTGACCAAAAAAGTCTTTTGCTGGTTTTGATGACATAAAATTGTCCTAATTTTCATTATTATATTAAGTAGAGATACTTGCGTAAATGTACACTTTGCCTTAAAAATTCAAACGGCAAAAAAAATGCACAATGTGCTTTTATACCTGTGCTTTGGTTTAAAGGCAAGTTTGGATAACGAACAAGGTACTGGTTAATTGAAGTTGTGTAGCGAAATCTTTCCTAGAATAAAAAATAAAATGGGCAATAAGGCAATTTCAAAAGGAATCTATTGCTATTAATTGATGATATTACAATCATGCACAGTTTAAGCACTAACATGCATGACTTTGAAGTTGTTTGCCTATAAATATACTGTTAAACTTTTGTTATTATTATTATGTGAATATTATGCGAAATAAAATGCTAAATAAATTTATTAAACGTATTTACGTATAGTTTAAGCACTCTCAATTCTTATGGTCACTAGTTAGTGGAATTTAATACAATTTTAAATGGAATAATTCAATGTCAATTACATTAAGTGAAGTAAAAATAGCTATTATTGGTCTGGGCTATGTAGGTTTACCCTTAGCTGTAGAGTTTGGGAAGAAATATCCAACTCTAGGCTTTGATATTAACACCAAGCGTGTAGAAGAGCTAAAGCAAGGTCACGATTTCACTTTAGAAGTGTCAGCAGATGAATTAGCTGACTCAGCTTTTATTTCATACTCTTGTGATGTAGAAGCATTAAAATCTAGTAATGTTTATATTGTAACGGTACCAACGCCTATTGATGAACATAAGCAACCGGATTTAACTCCGCTTGTTAAAGCAAGTCAAATGCTTGCTACTGTTATCAAAAAAGGCGATGTTGTCATATATGAATCAACTGTTTACCCTGGAGCAACTGAAGACGTTTGTATTCCGCAAATAGAAAAAAATTCAGGTTTAGTGTTCAACAAAGACTTTTTTGCCGGTTACTCACCTGAACGTATTAATCCAGGTGATAAAGAACACAGAGTGACTAATATTTTAAAAGTTACGTCAGGTTCAACGAGTGAAATTGCAGATTTTATTGATAGTCTATACGGCTCAATTATCACGGCAGGGACATATAAAGCGTCAAGTATCCAAGTTGCAGAAGCTGCAAAAGTTATTGAAAATACCCAACGTGATTTAAATATAGCGTTAATAAATGAACTTGCCGTTATTTTTAATAAGTTAAATATTGATACTGAAGAAGTATTGAAAGCTGCTGGCACAAAGTGGAACTTTTTACCGTTCCGTCCAGGTTTAGTTGGCGGTCATTGTATTGGAGTAGATCCTTATTATTTAACACATAAAGCTCAATCTATAGGATACAATCCAGAAGTTATTCTAGCAGGTCGTCGTATTAATGATGGGATGGGTGCTTATGTCGTTTCGCAACTTATTAAAACAATGATTAAACGTAATATAGGTGTTAATGGCGCTAACGTTTTAGTGATGGGATTAACTTTTAAAGAAAACTGTCCTGATGTTCGTAATACTAAAATTGTTGATATTTTATCTGAACTTGCCGAGTACGATACCAATGTAGATGTTTATGACCCTTGGGTTAATCCTAGCGAAGCAAAAGATGAGTATGGCGTAGAGTTAATAGTTAAACCTAAAAATTCTCATTATGACGCTGTTATTTTCGCTGTAGCTCATAATGAATTTAAAGCATTATCAAATGATGATATTAAAGGTTTAATGAAAACTGATCATGTTATTTATGATTTAAAATATATGCTTGATCCTCAATTAGCCGATATTCGTTTATAGGTTAGGCAAGTCTTTTCATTCTTTAGATGTTTCGCTTTCCTCTTGCTATGAGGGAAGCGAAACATTTAAAGGTGTAAAAATGAAGAGTAAGATTTTTAATTAAGTGTCAAATCAAGAAGTTTTGCATCAATCTAACTGAATAGTTATCATTTCTATACCATCTTATTTTCGTCATTTCGTAAGTATTTAATACGAAATTTAACAATCAAATATATTAATTTCAGGTTTACTTTATGACTCGTTATCAAGAAATAAAAATACAATTAACATCCGCACCTAAAACATGGTTAGTCACTGGGTGTGCTGGCTTCATTGGCTCTAACTTATTAGAAACTTTATTACTTTTAAATCAAAACGTAGTAGGGCTAGATAACTTTGCGACAGGACATCAGCATAATTTAGATGAAGTTAAAGGACAAGTTTCCGCTGAGCAATGGCAAAACTTTACTTTTATTGAAGGTGATATTCGTAGTCTTGATGATTGTAAAAAAGCAGTGGGTACAGTTGATAAAAAAGTTGATTATATTCTTCATCAAGCTGCATTAGGATCTGTACCGCGCTCTATTGCTGATCCTATTTTAACTAACTCTGCTAATATAACGGGTTTTTTAAATATGTTGGTTGCAGCAAAAGAAGCTATGGTTAGTAGCTTTGTTTATGCTGCTTCTAGCTCAACTTATGGTGATCACCCTGCATTACCTAAAATAGAAGAAAATATTGGTAAGCCATTATCACCTTATGCGGTTACCAAATATGTAAATGAACTATATGCGGATGTTTTTAATAAAACTTATGGACTCAATGCTACTGGTTTACGTTACTTTAATGTGTTTGGTAAACGTCAAGACCCGGACGGAGCGTATGCTGCTGTTATTCCTAAATGGACTGCAGCCATGATTGAAAATCAAGATGTTCAGGTTAATGGTGATGGTGAAACAAGTAGAGATTTTTGTTTTATAGAAAATGCAGTACAGGCTAATATTTTAGCAGCGACAGCTCCAGATAGTGGAAAGAACCAAGTCTATAATGTTGCTTTAGGTGATAGAACTACTTTAAACACGTTATTTGACAGCTTAAAGAGTGCTTTGCAAAGTAATGGTATTAAATATCAAAAATCACCTGTTTACCGTGAATTTAGAGCGGGCGATGTACGTCACTCACAAGCCGATATTTCAAAAGCAAAATCAATGATAGGTTTTGAACCAGAATTTAAAATTCAACAAGGCATTGATAAAGCAATGCCTTGGTATGTTTCATTTTTGTTGAATAAGTAAAGTAGCTTTTTGGTTAAAGGTTAAAGTTAACAGCTTGACCTGGTCAGCTTAACGTTTAGCTACATATACAACTGAAAAGGGGATTACTAAGTTAATTCCCTTTTTGCATAAGTCATATAAATGATCTTCTTCACTTGGTATTAATTTAAGTGCAGACATTCATCATCAAGATAAGTATTAGGCTCATTAACAAAAACTAAAGTTCGTTGGCGATAACAAAAATAACTATTAATACCTTCAGGAAAATGGCTTGATATTGCATCGCCTATTTTCTTCGCTGTATTTATGATGTCGTTATCAATACGAAAAGGATTTTTAATGACAAAATCTCTGTTGATACGCCACATAATATCTAACCCTTCGCTGGATGAATATTCAGACAGTTTTTGATAAAGCGTTTCTCCTACTCTAAAGGGGCGGCTTTCTTCGGTTCCACGCCAGCTTCTAGGGTAAGAGCGTGTGGTTATTTCTCTTGCTTGTAATATTTTAGTTAAATCACCTTCCGGCTCTGGCAAAAAAATAACATTATTTACTATTTTTCTGTCTTCTTTATCACCATAAACTTTAGCATAAAAATTAGAGAGCCCTTCAGCTGCAGCATTTGGTCTTTTGGTGTTAAGTTGCTTTTTTATCGTACCACTAGCTTCAAGTGTTGATGATTGTGCATCACCTTGATTTGAAGAAAGCAGTAAATCTTTATTGAGAAAAAAAGCAACAGCAAGACCAATCAAGATAGCTGCAATAATAGCACTTCGAATCCAAAACCCCATATAGGTACACTTCCAATTGCTATAATGTTGAATATAAGGCTATACCATACAAAATAGTTAAATAATTATCAAAGAATAACAGTATATATTCATCGCTTCGTTGATTATTGATTACTCGTAATGCGTGTTACTTGTAAACAGAAGGTTCATCTGGGTTAGGGCGAGTTTTAAATCGTCGGTGTAACCACATATATTGTTCTGGTTTTTGAGAAATCGCTTTCTCTAATTCTTGATTCACGCGTATTAAGTCAGCTTCGTCATCTTTACTTGGAAAATTATCAAATGGTGGAGAAATTGTTAAGGTATAGCCACTGTCATCTTCATTTCTAATTGGAACGATCATCATTGTTTCAACATTTTTTTGTCGCGCAAAAATTAACGTACCTGTTGTTGTTGCAGTCTCTTTTACACCAAAAAAGGGGACGAATAAACTGCGATTTCTGCCGTAGTCTTGATCAGGTAAATAAATACAGGCTTCTTTATCTCTTAAAGCTTTCATCAGGCCTTTGACGTCTTTTTTACCTAACATATATTTATTTGAACGCCCACGCCCACGAAATTGGAAGAACTCCATTAAAGGGTTATTATGCGGGCGATAAAACACTACCATCGGATGTCCATAACCTATTCCACGTGCATTAATTTCTACACTTAAATAATGCATTGCAAGCAAGAGAATACCTTTACCTTCGCTTTGCGCTTTTTCTATATGTTCTAACCCAATCACATTAAACTTTCGTTTAATACGCCAATCTGGCCACCACCAACCCATGCCAGTTTCAAATAATGCAATGCCTGTGTTTTCGAAGTTTTTCTTTAATATTACTTCTCTTTCTTGCTCGCTCATTTCTGGAAAGCACAACTTTAAGTTAACATCCGCAATGTGTTTTCTTTTGGAGCCTATTTTATATAGTAGACGCCCTAGCATTCGACCTAAGCCTAATTGCCACTTGTAAGGGAGCCACGAAATACTGTAAAGAATAAAAACGCCTAGCCAAGTTAACCAGTATTTAGGCAATAAAAAGGCTAGTTTAAAATCAGGCTGTAAAACTTTATTTTTACTCACAGTGTTTTCTCTTGATAGGATTAAGGAGATTATTTGATGTTAATTATATCGATTAACAGCAGTTATGTGAAAGAAGAACTGACGGTTTTATTAAAAGTGCGGCTACCTTTAGCTGTAGTCTAATTTTTTCACTGTTTTTTAAGTAAAACGGTATTAGTAATTAAGGTGCTTTTATTATAAAAAAAGGGGCCGTATTAAATAGGTCCCCTTAATTACTTTATTCTTTAATATTACTTTGCAGCCATTAATCCTGTATTAATTGACGTGATGTCTTCGTCGGTAATAGTACCGCCAGCACGTTTTAATAATAATATGTTTTGAATGTAAGAATAACGCGTTGATGATAAATTACGTTTTGCGTTGTATAGATTACGCGTGCTATCTAATACGTCAACAATAGTACGTGTGCCTACTTCAAAACCAGCTTCCGTTGCTTCTAATGCTTTGGTTGCGCTCAGTACTGACTGTTCAAAAGCTTTAATACTAGAGATACTTGCTACTACTGTGTTGTATGCATTACGAGTAGTACGTACAACTGAACGATGTGTTTGCATTAAATCTTGGCTAGCTAGAACAAAGTTATTTTGGGCAGTACGGACACTACTTTCTATTGCGCCACCTGAATAAAGAGGTACATTCAGAGTTACACCTACTGAATAATCATTTAAGGCTGGCGTATTAATGTTAATAGAATTGATGTCTGATTCACTGTCGCTACTTTTATAATTAGCGTCAAAATCTAGTGTTGGATAATGACCTGCTTTAGCTGAACTAATTGTTTGTTTGGCAATTTCAATACCGACTCTAGATGCAATTAAATCTAAGTTTTTTGCTTCAGCCGCTTTTTGCCATTCATCAGCACTATTTGGTGTAGGTGTTGATGTGCTAAAGCGATCTGTATTTAATACATTAATGCTTTTAGGGTAATTGTTAGTAATAACACGTAATTCTTCTTCAGCACTAAAAATTGCATTTTTAGCACGAATCTCTTCTGTTACTGCAGTATCATACTGAGCTTGTGCTTCGTGTACATCAGTTATTGCCGTTAAACCTACAGAAAAACGCTGTTTAGTTTGTTCAAGTTGACGAGCAATCGCTGCTTTTTCTGATTGAGCAAAAACTAAATCATCTTTAGTGCTTAATAAAGAGAAATACGCTTGTGCAACACGTACAATTAAATCTTGTTTTGCTACTTGATAAATCAAATCACTTTGATGAGCAGATTTTTCAGCTATATTTAAACGTAACCAGCTGTCATGATGATAAAGCTGCATGTTCAGGTTCGCGCCATAACCTAGCGATTTATATTCTGTTGTATACACATCATTAATATCATAATCATAGCTTTCGCTTTGACCGTCACTATAATTAGCATAGGCGCTAATTTGTGGTAATAATGCTGAACGTGCTAGCGTAATGTCTTCTTTGACTATTTCAAATTGAGCTCGAGCTTTTAAAACAACGGTGTCGTTTAATAAGGCTTGTTGATAAACCGATAATAAGTCTTCGGCATGAGTGTTCGTCGCTGATATTGTACCTACAAGCGCTATAATAATTGTACTTAAAGTTTTTTTCATGAGTCGAGCTTTCCTTGGGCGATGAGTTCCCGTTTATAGTGATATAATGAAATATCTTATATATATACAAGATTATGTTACAGGGGTTTTGAAACTAACCAAATAAAATCAATATCCGATAGTGTAACAAATTATTATTAAAAAGAGAGTGTTTATGCAAGATAATCAAAGTAAATCAATATCTATGCTGCAATATACCCAAAATGACGTATCAATTTCAGCAATTAATACTAAATATAAAGGTTTTTTTAAAGTAGATGAATATCAACTTCAGCATAAGTTGTTTTCTCAAAAATTCAGTAAACATATGAAGCGTGAAGTATTCGAACGTGGTGATGCCGTTGTTGTTATGTTGTACGATGCTATCGAAGATAATTTATTATTATTAGAGCAATTTAGAGCCGGGGCATTACGTACCGAGCAAACACCTTGGTTACTTGAATTTGTAGCAGGGATGTTTGAAAGTAATGAGAACTCTATTGATGTTGCAATACGAGAAACGAAAGAAGAAGCAGGTATTAACTTAGAAGTAAGCAATATGAAGCCCATAATGAAATATCTTTCTAGCCCCGGAGGAATGAGCGAATGTATTCATTTATATTGGGCTAAGTTTGATAGCCACAAAGTCTCGCCTGGTAGTGTTCATGGTTTAGAGGATGAAAATGAAGATATATTACTTCATATTGTCTCGCGTACAGAGGCGTTAACACTATTAAAGGAAGGGAAGATTATCAATGCATCTACCATCATTGGCTTACAATGGTTAGCAATGAACTATCAAAGTCTGTAGGTTGAATTTATTAATCATATGCTGCAAGATCAAATCTTTCTCAGTTTCAACAAATGACACCCATCAATAAATGACATTTAATATAGTACACGCAGCACAACTATATTATTAATATTACAACAACATAGCCCAGCATAGGATATTAGTGAGTTTTTTCCCAAATAGCACAGTGAATAGAAGAACAAGGTATCAACCTAACTTAGTTAGCTTGATGACTTTGTGTGCTAACAATTATTTTTTATTATTGAAAATACAAGCTGATAAAACGGCACTTAACCAACAGCGTCATTTTTTTATTAATGAGCACCTTACCTATGTGGTAACAGTGAATGAAGTCACTCGCTATACATCACTCATTACTTTTGAACAAAAAATGCTTACTCGAACTACCGATAAAGAGAAAACATATACTCATTCACTTCATCCTCGTATGAGTATTCGTTTGTATCATGATGCTCGTCTGGCGGAAGTCATTAGTAATCAAGATGTTTTTCAAGTGAAACCCCGTTACGATTACCCAAATAAAGATATGCATCAGCAAGATGAAAAACAGCAAATAAATCAGTTTTTAAACGAGTGGTTACATCTTTGTTTAGAGCATGGTCAGGTTAATTTAACGCTAAAAAAGAACGGATAATAAATTTATGAATCGCCCAGCAGAAACGTTTGTTATTGCACAATTTAGTGATTGTCACTTATTTGCTGACAAGCAAGCTAAGCATTTAGGTGCAAATGTTTGGCAAAATTTAAACCGTGTTTTAACTGATATTGCTCAACGAAAAAATGTTGATGGCATTGTTTTTACTGGTGATCTTACTCAAGATCATACTGAAGACTCCTATCATCATTTTGTTCATGCTATTGAGCAAGCAAAGTTTGCTATCCCGGTATATTTTTTAGCGGGTAATCATGATGATCGCGCTTTATTGAGCCAACATCTAGTAGAGCCTAATTTTCAACCTAATAAAATGCTTTATAATGACTTTTGGCAAATACAGTTATTAGATAGTAAAAGCGATACACCGTCAGGTTTAGTTTCATCACAAAATTTACAGGCGTTATCACAACAAATGGATAGCACTAAATTTCAATTGTTAATGATGCATCACCATCCTATCGACGTAGGCTACTATATTGATAAACATGGACTATTAGCTCAAGATGATTTTTGGAAAACGATTGCAGAGTTAAATGAAAAGGACGGTCAAATTAAAGGTATTGCATGTGGACATGTTCACAGAGCAGTACACTTATCTAAATTTAATGTTGATGTGTATACTTGTCCAGCAACTTCTGTACAGTTTGGTGATACAAAAGAAGAAATAGGCTCTATTTTACCAAGTTACCAACTTCTTTATCTTGAAAGTAATGGTACAATGAGCCGCGAAATTATCGTGTTCTGATATAGTTTTAATATTAGCTTTAATATATAAATTACTATCTAGGACAAGGAGGCTTTACTTAGGGGGAAATATAACAATATGCAAAAAAACATTCTTTATATTCATGGTTTTAATTCATCTCCCTATTCATTAAAAGCTGAGCAAGCTCGTCAGTATTTTCATGAAAACTTTCCAGACATTAACTTTATTTGCCCTCAGTTAGCTAATTCACCAAATGAAGTGTTGTTGCAGTTAGAGGATATACTTAAACCCAAAGCCTCAAATACTGCAGACAATAATATGTGGTTTTTAATGGGATCATCATTAGGAGGATATTTCTCTCACTATTTAGCGAATAAATATCAGCTCCTTGCTGTGTTGATAAACCCGGCAATTAAGCCTTATTGCTTATTAGAGAACTATATTGGTGAACAAATAAACCCTTATACCAACACCGTTTATCAAGTAGCAAAGCAACATATGCTTGATCTTAAAGCAATTGAGCAAAGCGCTCCTGCGATTGACGATGAACAAAAAAATAATTACCTAATTATGGTACAAACAGGTGATGAAGTGTTAGATTATCAACAAGCAGTTGAGAAATTTAAACATAGCCGTTTTATCATTGAACAAGGCGGTAACCATAGTTTTGTTGGATTTAATGAAAAACTTCCAATGATTGCAGAATTTTTTCAACTATAAGCCAAGTTGGAAGATAGAAACGATACATATACTCACATAGATAGAAAATAAACCATGACCGACCAATATAATTCAGATTCCATTGAAGTACTTAGCGGCTTAGATCCTGTACGCCACCGCCCAGGCATGTATACAGATACCACTCGTCCAAATCACTTGGGTCAAGAGGTTATTGATAACTCAGTTGATGAAGCTCTGGCCGGACATGCACAAAATATTAGTGTTATTTTAGATACAGATCAATCGCTTGAAATTACTGATGATGGTCGAGGCATGCCAATAGATATTCATCCTGAAGAAGGCGTCTCTGGTGTTGAACTTATTTTTTGTAAATTACATGCCGGCGGAAAATTCTCTAATAAAAATTACCAATTCTCTGGTGGTTTGCATGGTGTAGGTATTTCAGTTGTTAACGCCTTATCAACGCGGGTTGATGTAAGTATTAGGCGTGATAGTAAAGTTTACGAAATGGCGTTTGAGAACGGTTATAAAGTTGAAGAATTAACTGAAACAGGCACGGTAGGAAAACGAAATACAGGTACACGTGTAAAGTTTTGGCCAGATCCGAAGTACTTCGACTCACCTAAGTTTTCTGTATTAAAACTGACTCATTTATTAAAAGCCAAAGCGGTATTATGCCCAGGCTTAACGATTAAATTTCATGACAAAATTGACAATAAAAAGCATGAATGGTGCTATGAAGATGGTTTAACTGATTATTTAAAAGAATCAGTTAAAGGTTATGAAAGCTTACCTGAACAACCTTTTGTTGGTGAGTTTACGGCACAAACTGAAGCGGCGAATTGGGCGGTCACTTGGCTACCTGAAGGTGGCGAAAGTGTAGGCGAAAGTTATGTCAACTTAATTCCAACTGTTGCTGGTGGCACACATGTTAACGGTTTACGCCAAGGTTTATTAGAATCTATGCGCGAATTTTGTGAGTTTCGTAACTTAATTCCACGTGGCATAAAGTTAACTCCTGACGACATTTGGGATAAATGTAGTTATATTTTATCAATCAAAATGCAAGACCCACAATTTGCAGGTCAAACCAAAGAACGTTTATCTTCTCGTCAATGTGCAGGCTTTGTAACTGGCGTTGTAAAAGATGCCTTTAGCTTATGGCTAAATGAACATACAGATATAGCTGAACTCTTAGCGGAATTTTGCATTAGCAATGCGCAAAAACGCTTGCGTGCTAGTAAAAAAGTGGTACGTAAAAAGATAACTCAAGGTCCTGCATTGCCAGGCAAGTTAACTGATTGTGGTAGCCAAGATTTATCCCGTACTGAATTGTTTTTAGTGGAAGGTGACTCTGCTGGCGGTAGTGCTAAACAAGCACGCGACCGTGAAACACAAGCGATAATGCCCTTACGTGGAAAAATTCTTAACACTTGGGAAGTAGATTCAGGGCAGATTTTAGCATCACAAGAAGTACATGATATTTCTGTTGCACTAGGAATAGACCCAGACAGTGATGATTTATCAGAGCTACGTTACGGTAAAGTGTGTATTCTGGCAGATGCTGACTCGGATGGACTTCATATAGCAACGCTTCTTTGTGCTTTATTTACACAACACTTTTTACCCCTAGTACAAGCTGGACATGTTTATGTAGCAATGCCACCACTGTATCGTATAGATGTAGGAAAAGAAGTCTTTTATGCGCTTGATGAATCAGAAAAAGATAGTATTCTTGACCGAATAGCTGCCGAGAAAAAACGCGGTAAAGTTAATGTACAACGCTTTAAAGGCTTGGGCGAAATGAACCCATTGCAATTACGCGAAACGACTATGGATGCGAATACTCGTCGCTTAGTGCAACTTACTGCGCTTGATGAAGAACATAGTCAAACCATTGAAATGATGGATATGCTCCTGTCGAAAAAACGCTCGGGAGACCGTAAAGAATGGCTCCAAGCTAAAGGGGATATGGCCGTAGTTCAATAATGGTTTTTAAATCATAAGTTGATAAAGTCTAGTGCATAAACTGACAATTAATGATGGTTAAAAGCCTTTTTTAATCGTCATTATTGCGAATACATGATTTATGTTTTTATGGCAAATTATGCCCTACGATTCAAATGAGCTTTGAGTAAAAAGTAAAGTAGGGCAAAAGGTGTCGATGTTAGATCAGGCCGATACATTCAAGCAGGAAGTGCAAATTTCGGCTTCGGTTGAATAGCATTGGTTTTCTGAAATAATCGCTTTATACTAGTTTGATAATCATCACGTTTATAGGCCATTTGTATTGTTATTTAAGCGTATCCCAACGTGTTTAATTACACTATTCTCTTTTATGTATATTGCGACGAGCTTTGCTGTTGTCATACAAGTTGAAGAAGAGGGCTTTGTTCCCTTTGAAGAAGCGGCAATAACAATTGAAAAATTAATTGATAACAATATACCTTTAGCGCGATCTGAATTAGAAAAATACGCAAAGCAAGTTGATGAATTAACTTTAGAGCAACAAATTACATACCAGCATTTACTAACTGATATTTATATTTTACAAGGGAAATATCATTCAGCAAAACAAAGTGCTACAGATGGTTTATCACTAACCCTTCAGCTTTCTAGCCCTAGCTTATTAATTTCTGAGTTACTTTATAATCGAGGCTTAGCCTATGAAAGCATAGGTGAGACTGCACTTGCAGCTAAAGATTATGAAAGTGGCTTAGCGTTAGCTAAATCACTGCACGACAATGTTTTGATTTCTACGGGGTTGGTGAAACTAGGCGTAATATATTATTTAACTGATCATTATGAAAATGCGTTACTTGTCTTAAATGATGCTTACAATATTGCTAAGCAAACTGATGATGAAAAACTTAAAGGGGCTGTTAATTTTGAGTTAGGTGTTTTGTATACCCACTTAAATAGAAATAAACAGGCAATGGTTTATTATCAGCAGTCTTATGAACATTATAAACGCTCCAACCAAACTATATTATCATTGAACGCGTTAGTGAATATAGGCATGAATCATGTCTCTGAGAATGAGTATGAGCAAGCGATTATTGCCTATGAAACTATTATTAATGAACCCGAGAGTGCTGGGCTTAATAAAATTATGTACAGTGCTTATTTGGGATTATCTTGGGCTAATTTAAAGAAAAAAAATTCTAACCCTGAAGCAAGTTATCAATATTTATTACTTTCTAAGAAATATATAGGGGATATTGAACAATATGATATTGAATTACAATATTGTGTAGATGAAGCCTTTATATTGTTCGAGTTAAAGCGTTTTAATGACGTTATTGAGACAATTAATAAAATAGAAAATATTTTAGCTAATCAAATGCCGTTAGGTCACTTAAAAATTCAAACACGTATCAATATTTTTGATCTACAATCTAAAACACACTTTGAATTAGGTGCTTATCAAAAAGCTTATGAGTTGCAAGAGCATCGATTGGTACTAACTCGATTGTTACGTGATGAAAAAGAGACCCAATCAGTTGCTGAGGTACGTTTAGCACTTGAAGCTAAAGAAGCTGATCTACAAACACAAGTTTTGGAAAATAAACAAACATTACAGCAAATATCGCTGTTAGAGGCCGAACAAAAGCAGAAAAGACAAAAACTCTATTTGCTTTATATTGCTGTTGTCGCCTTAATATTTGCATGGTTACTGGCTAAGTTAGTTCAAGGTCAACATCGATTGTATCAAGTATCGAGCATCGACATGCTAACAGGTATTGCCAACCGTCGAGAATTAATGAAAAAAGGCAATAAATCATTTCAACAATCTAAAAGTAAAAATACAGAATTCAGCGCCTTAATGATTGATATTGATTATTTTAAAAAGGTAAATGATCAATTTGGTCATAATTGTGGCGACTTAGTGCTGAAAAAAGTTGTTGAACTTGGTAAAGATTTAATGCGAAAAACCGATGTTTTTGGTCGTTTTGGTGGCGAGGAGTTTGTCGCACTTTTACCAAATACCTCTACCTCTCAAGCCAACATTATTGCAGAGCGTTTCCGAATGGCTGTGGATGCTTACGTTTGGGATAATAATGATTCAATACCCAAGTCATTGCATGTCACTATTAGTATTGGTGTTGCTAACAGTATCGATTTTTCCAATACCGAATCGTCAGACCTAGCTACTTTAATAAAAAAAGCGGACGGTCTACTTTATCAGGCTAAAGATCAAGGTAGAAATAGGGTATGCAGTTAATGATTATACGTTTAGCTTTATGCTTACTTTTAATAGCACATCTTATGTTTAATGTGTCTATGGCTGCATTAAATGTAAAAGATGAGAGCCAAGTAGCTGTCCAAGCTCAGCAGTTTAAACTCCGAAAAGATATTGTTGATTTGGCAGAACAAGCTAAAATTTCATCGGACAAAGTAAATTATTTATTAAATGATACATTAACATTGAACCCTTCTTTAAATTATGCCGAACAGTATTTGGTTTTATTGATTAAAGCTAAAGTTAAACAGCAAACTCAGCAGCATAAAGATGTTATTTTATTGATAGAGCAAGCTAAATTATTATCTAAATATATTGCTACAGAACAGTTGGCTTTACCTCTTTTTGCTAATGCTTATTTGGTTCTAGCTGACAGTTATGCGGGGATTAAAGATTATGACAATGCTTATAAAAATAAGAAGATTTTTGTTGATAAATATAATGAATACCGTGAGAGAAAACGTGAAAATAACATTGAAAAATTAACAAAAAACTCTGAAGTTGCACAAAAAATATCAGAAAATAAATTATTAGCAAATCAAAACAAGTTAAAAGAATTGCGTATTGCTGATGTACATGCACAACAAGAAGATCAACAAAGGCGATTTTTCTTCATTTTTTGTACTATTTTATTATTTATTTTATTACTGTTAAGGAAACTTAAAGTTAGAACGAAACTGTTAGTCTTAGCAAAAACAGACAGTCTCACAGGGTTACTGAATAGAACCGAGCTTTTCAATCAAGGACATAAGTTAGTTCAAGACGCTAGCGAACAAGAATTAGATTTAAGTGTATTATTGTTAGATATAGATCATTTTAAATTAATAAATGATAAATTTGGTCACTCTGTTGGTGATTTAGTGTTAGAAAAAATTGCGAAGCTTGTAAGTGAAACAATGAGAGCTAGGGATGTTTTTTCTCGTTTAGGTGGGGAAGAATTTGTATCTATTTTGCCCAACACCAACCTTGATCATGCTAAAGCAATCGCAATGCGAGTGATAGAAAAAATAGCTCAATATAATTTTAGTGAACTCGGTGTTGATGACAGTATAACGTTAAGTATTGGTGTGGCAAATTTGAAAGATACCAATCCAGAATTTGATGATATTTTACACGCTGCAGACCTAGCTATGTACCGAGCAAAAGCTCAAGGAAGAAACCAAATGGTTAGTTATGAAGCTATTGTTAGTGACCAAGAAAGACGTTATAGCAATTAGACTAACTATTTGAATTCACTTGGCTATAAAAATCATATAAGCTGTCTTTAATATTGGCGTTTATTAATCGTTATAAGAAAAATTAATCGCATAAAATTTTGCGATACTAATGTTTATGGGAATAGGATAATCATTTCATGTCTGATGTGCTCGAATATAGTCCAGACGGGGTAGAACAAGTTCCTCTACGACGTTTTACAGAAGAAGCTTATTTAAACTACTCAATGTACGTTATTATGGATAGAGCCTTACCGCATATTGGTGATGGCTTAAAACCAGTACAGCGTCGTATTGTATATGCTATGTCAGAGCTTGGTCTATCGGCTACGGCAAAGTATAAAAAATCTGCGCGTACTGTGGGTGATGTATTAGGTAAGTTTCATCCTCATGGCGATAGCGCTTGTTACGAAGCTATGGTGTTAATGGCACAGCCATTCTCCTATCGTTATCCATTGGTTGATGGTCAAGGAAATTGGGGTGCCCCAGATGATCCTAAATCGTTTGCTGCAATGCGTTATACAGAATCTCGTTTATCACGTTTTAGTGAGATTTTACTTGCCGAATTAGGTCAAGGAACGGTTGATTGGGTGCCAAATTTTGATGGTACTATGGATGAACCTAAAACATTGCCGGCTCGGTTACCACATATTATGCTTAACGGTATAACAGGTATTGCCGTTGGTATGGCAACCGATATTCCACCGCATAATGTGCGTGAAATTGCTGATGCTTGTGTGCACTTAATTGATGAGCCAAAAGCCGAAGTTGCTGACTTGTTAGCATTTGTTAAAGGTCCTGATTACCCTACTGATGCAGAAATAATAACGCCTAAAGCTGATATTGAAAAAATTTATCAAACTGGGCGTGGCAGTATCAGGATGCGAGCTGTTTATGATATTGAACATGGAGAAGTTGTTATTACAGCTTTACCGCATCAAGCCTCAGGCGGAAAAATATTAGAACAAATAGCGGGACAAATGACGGCAAAAAAACTGCCTATGGTCATTGATCTTCGTGATGAATCTGATCATGAAAACCCTGTCCGCTTAGTTGTTGTTCCTCGTTCAAATCGTGTTGATATTGAACAGCTAATGCAACATTTATTTGCCAGCACAGATTTAGAAAAAAGCTATCGCGTTAATATCAATATGATTGGCTTAGATAATCGCCCAGCGGTGAAAAATCTACGAGAAATATTAACCGAGTGGCTTGAGTATCGCCGAGAAACTGTGCGTCGTCGACTACAATATCGTTTAGATAAAGTACTTGCGCGCTTACATATTTTAGATGGTTTACTCGTTGCTTATTTGAATATTGATGAAGTGATTGAGATCATTCGTGGTTATGATGATCCTAAAGCGGAATTAATGTCGCGTTTTGCGTTATCTGAAATACAAGCACATGCTATTTTAGAGATTAAGCTAAGACAATTAGCTAAGTTAGAAGAAGTTAAAATTCGAGCTGAGCAAGATGAATTACGTGAAGAGCAAGATTATTTAGAAAAAATTCTTAATTCAAAAGCACGCATGAGTACGCTAATGAAGAAAGAAATTCTTGCAGCGTCTAAAGAATATGGTGATGATCGTCGTTCTAAACTAGTAGAGCGCAGTGAATCAAAAGCATTAACTGAAAAAGATCTTGTCCCAAGTGAGGCCGTAACGGTTGTTGTGTCCGACAAAGGGTGGGCTCGTTGCGCTAAAGGCCATGACATTGATGCAACTGCGTTAAGTTATAAGTCGGGTGACTCTTACCTATGCTCAGCTAAAGGGCGAAGTAATCGACCAGTGGCCTTTTTTGACTCTTCAGGACGAGCTTTCACGACCGATGCTCATACTTTACCTACAGCACGAAGCCAAGGCGAGCCGCTAACAGGGCGCTTTAGTTTAGCGTCAGGTGAAAATTTCGTTCATTGTGTGATGGCTGAAGATGAAGCTAAATATTTATTAGTTAGTGATGCCGGTTATGGTTTTGTTAGTAGTTTTAGCGATATGATTAGCCGTAATAAGAACGGTAAAGCGATGATTTCTTTACCGCAAGCTGCAAAAGTATTAACACCACAATTAATTGAAAATATCGATACCGACTCATGCCTTGCAATTACTACTGAAGGGCGAATGTTAGTATTTCCTGTGCAAAACTTACCTGTACTTAGTAAAGGTAAGGGCAATAAAATTATAAATATCCCTTCTGCTAGAGCAAAATCTCGAGAAGAATTTGTAACTGTACTGGCAATAGTGCCTGAGGGCGCTTCTGTAACGATTCATGCTGGTCGTCGTAAATTGACTTTGAAAACAATTGATATTGATCACTATCGTGGTGAAAGAGGACGTCGAGGTAACAAACTACCACGGGGTTTACAACGTGTAGATCATGTTGAAATTGAGTTATCTAATGCTACTGTCGCGCAAGTAACAGAGCAAGAATCTGTCAATAATGAAGGTATAACACCAACAGAAGAGTCATAGCTACCTGCGCTTTAAGGGAGGATTTACTTCCCTTAAAGCGGTTTAATAACTGGCTTTAGCTAAAGTGTAAATAGCAATTGTTTTCATTGTGTATTCTTTTATTTAGGAGTATCATTTTAACAATAGTAATTCTCATTAACCTTAGTTTTAAGTTTGGTTTTAGATCTTTCTATAGATCTTAATTCATAGCTAAAAGCAGAGAATATTCCATTTTACCTTACTGATCACTTTATTTTATAGTCTGTGTGATAGGTATAGCTATGAGGCATAGCAAATGACTTTAGTTGATGTAGCAAAAAATCAAGTAGTTAAAATCAGTGCCTTGCCACTTGACGAAACTCTGTCGGCTCAACTTTTAGAGCAAGGTTTTGCTTTACGAACAGAAGTTGCTTTAGCACATAAAGCCCCCTTTAATGGTCCATTAGCTTATCGTTTACACAATACCAAAATATGTATTCAACGTTCTGTAGCTGCACAAATTCAAGTTACTGCCGTTTAAGATTAATTAATTTAACTTCGGGTTGTCAGCTTTAAATAAAGCTGTTTTCAGTAAACCTTATATGAGTTTTCCCCATGAGTTGTTGTTCTAATTCTTCATCGTGTTCCGAGGGTATATCACCCTCTAAAAATCTACATTACGCTTTAGTTGGTTTTGCTAATTCAGGTAAAAGTACGTTATTTAACCTCTTAACATCTCGGCATAAAAAATCATCTAAGCAAAACGTAGGTAACTTTTCTGGTATTACGGTATCAGCTAAAAAAACATCATTACAATTGAATAATGTTGATGCTTATCTTTCTGACTTACCTGGTTTAAGTTCACTTTCTCAACGTGGTGAACAAGGGAAAGACTTATCTATTTCACAACAGTTTATTCAGCACAAAGATATTGACTGCATCATTAATGTTGTCGACATTAACCAATTAAGCCGACAACTCTACCTTACTACTCAATTACTTGAATTGGGTATACCTATGATGGTTGTATTGAATAAAACCGATAGAAAAAAACATGCATGGGTTGATGTTGATAAGTTAAGCGAAGAGTTAGGTTGTCCGGTTGTTGCTGTAAGCGCTCAAAATAAAAGTACATTAGATATTATAGAAAAAAAATTACTCGCGTGCTCTTTACAAAAAAAATCAGCACCAAGTAAAGAAATTTTACAGCCAGAAAGTTTATCTTCAATTCAGGCAAGGCAAGATTTTGCATCAGATATTATTGCTAGAGTCAGTGCTACTGGTGGTGGCGCAAGTTTTTCTGATTACTTAGACAATGTTGCATTACATCCTCTTACTGGTGTACCAATATTTTTAGGTATGATGTATTTACTCTTCATGTTTGCTATTAATGTGGGCAGTGCCTTTATTGACTTTTTTGATATTATTAGCGGTACTCTTTTTGTTTCTTATCCGCTCCATCTTCTTGAGCCTTTAAATTTACCACAATGGATTCTGACTATTATTGAAGGCGTGGGGAGTGGTATGCAAACCGTTGCTACTTTTATCCCTGTTATTGCTTGCTTATTTATTGGCTTATCCTTACTTGAAAACTCAGGCTATTTGGCACGCGCTGCTTTTGTGGTTGATAGCGTAATGCAAAAAATTGGTTTGCCGGGTAAAGCGTTTGTGCCGCTTATTGTTGGTTTTGGCTGTACGGTTCCTGCTGTTATGTCGGCTAGAGTACTTGATAGTGAAAGAGAGCGTATAACTACGGTAATGATGTCTCCCTTTATGTCATGTGGGGCTCGTTTGCCAGTGTATGCTTTATTTGCCGCAGCATTCTTCCCTGATAGCGGTCAAAACTTAGTATTTCTTTTATATTTAATTGGTATTGCCGCTGCTATTTTTACTGGCTTTTTACTGAAAAAGACAGTTTTGTCTGGTACTAGTTCACTTAATATTATGGAGCTACCACCATACGAAGTTCCGCATATTCGTGCTATTAGTAAACGTGTATGGCAACGGACTTATAGTTTTGTTACTGGAGCAGGTAAGACAATTGTTATTGTTGTGTGTCTATTAACCTTTTTCAATTCTATTGGTACTGACGGTAGTTTTGGTCATCAAGACAGTGAACAATCTATTTTAAGCCGAAGTGCGCAAGTAGTTATGCCCGTATTAGCTCCTATGGGAATTAAAGAAGAAAATTGGCAAGCTGGCGTTGGCATTATTACTGGAATTTTTGCCAAGGAAGTACTTGTTGCCACTTTTAACAGTTTATATTCCCCACAAAACGTACCTGATGAAGGTGAACCTTCTCTTGAGGCAAGTTGGCAAGAAGCGACCAAAAGTATTAAAGAAAATTTATTAGGTATTTCGCCTGATGACCCTTTAGGCATGAATGTTGGCGATTTGAGTGACATAGAAGCTGTAGCTCAAGAACAAGGGGTAGAATTAAGTACTTACCAAGTGATGCAAGCCGCATTTGTTGGTAAGTTAGGTGCTTTTAGTTATTTACTCTTTATTCTTTTATATACACCCTGTGTTGCTGCAATGGGTGCAATAAAAAATGAAGTAGGAAGTCGTTGGGCTGGTTTTGCCGGGATTTGGAGTTTTACCTTGGCTTATTTAATGGCAACTCTGTGTTATCAAGTAGGTAACTTCTTTGCCGCACCTATAATTGCTAGCATCTATATTACTGCTGTATTACTGAGTTTTACGGGGATATATTTTTGGCTCAAACATAAGGGACGTAAGGTATTAACGATCCCAATATCGGTGAGCTATTCATAACGGCTCATTGACTTTAAAGTCTTTTAGTAATAATTAGTGTATTCTTTCTAACTAATTAGATGATAAACAGGGTAAGGAAACTTAAGTGCGATTTTTCAAGTTTATTGCGATAACGCTTGTTTCCTTATTCATCATTTTTGCTGTCATTGTTGTTGGTATTTATAATGCTCGCATTTCAATTATAAACAGCGTTGCACAAAATCAATTCAGTTCAACTCCTGTAAAAGTAACGTGTTTTGATCTCGGTCTAACAAGTGATCTGTCAATTGTTGTTGATAACTTATGTTTACAAAGCCCAAAGGTGGATATAAATATTGTTGATACGGTTATACAGTGGCACCTCTACCCCAAATTTAATATAACTAATATTGATGTGAATTTGGTTGAAATTAGCGCTAAAGAGCATTTCTTTTCAAATATCAATCAAACTTCTTTAAATGATAAGGAAAGCACTACTGGTAAAAGTGTTAGCGATTTATTATCGGCAGCACTAAGATCTTATGTAGACCAACTTGATCAATTTCAATTGCCGTTAAATATGAATGTTGACCAAATTTTTTATGTACCTTTCACCGTGCAAGGTAAAACCGCAACAGCAAATAATATTACTTATGAACAAGAGCAATCACTTTATATTGCTCAGCTCTCAAACCTAGATAATACCTTGTTATTTTCATTGGGAAATGAAAACAATAAAGCCTTTCTTAACCTTGAATTGACTCAGGAATTATCAGGTTTCTCTATTACTTTCTCAAGTGAGTTAGAGCCATTAAAAACATTTGTTAGTGAGCATCGGTTACCGATCAGCACTAGATTTCAACATGATTTAAATGCTCATGAAGTCACAGGAAGTATTAGTTCATTAATAAAGTATCAAGCTGATAAGCTCAGTATGGAAAATCATATTACGGGCTTTGTATTAAACTCCGCTATTGGTATAGGTGACAGTGGTGCATTTAAACTCTCAGGGGAGCTTAATTTTAATAATCAGTTTGATTTAGGTTCCAACGAGGTGAACAGTAAAAAAAATGAAACTTTTAAAAAGAATAATAATACATCATCGAATAAAAATAATGAGGTACTGACTCTACAATTTATAGATCAAAATGAAATACTGTTGGAGTATCAGCAAGTATCGCTGTTGGCGTTACTTGAAAGAATTGAAGTTTCTCCAATAATTATGTCGGTAATGAAAGATAACCCAATACCTCAATTAGCACTTAAGCTTCAAGGCGATGCTATTGTTAACTTCAACACCAGTGAACTAGAGCTTAGCTATCTAGAAATGAATGCGCGTAATGGTGAAGTCATACATCAAATTGTATTGAATAATAGTGCAGTAGCGTTGGCTAACACAGAAATACTCAATGCATTTACTGTAGATGACTTTGTTATTGATAGTGAAATCAACTTGATTAGCGTGCCAGGTATAGCAAAATTAACAACTACGCCAATTAATATTCATTTAGCGGGATCATTACAGTCATTAAACAATCAAGCAAGGCTAAACTTAGCGGAAAACTCTGTTATTGAGCTTAACAATATAAAGATTGCAGGAAGCAGCGAGCAAGGTAATCAAACATTATTCAGTGTAAAAGCATTATCAACAGCATTAAAAGGTAATGTGGCATTGTTAGAAAATAATAAGCTTAATATGAATATATCCGTTCTAAATAAAGCGAAACAAATGAATGTACCTAAGGCCATACAAGTGAGCTCTCTTGAATTGTTTAGTGAGGTAAAAGGCTCTTTGGATGATATTAATATTAAAACTAGCACTAATGCTGACGGCGTAGAACTGGGGAATGTTTTTATTACTGGCTCAGTACAATCGCCGGCAATAGAAGTAATCGGAACAGGTTTACCGCTGACTGATTTACTCTTATTAAATATTAAATTGCCTATTAGTGTTGAGCTTATTGAGGGGACATTAAACTACAATGTATCAGGTCAATTACCAGACTTAAATCATATTACTCAAACTCACTTTGATACCAGTGTTGGTATTAAGTCGCTTAGTGGCGAAGTTGATGGTATTTGGATCCAAGATCTAAATTGGCAGCAACAATTCACCATAGAATCAGGAAATATAACCACAAACGCTAATGATAAAGAAAATATAACGATAGCGTTAATTGAGTCATTTACGCCTATTTCAAACCTTTCTGTTAATACTCGTTGGTCGTTTAGTAATAATAACTTCAAACTTGCTGTTAACAATCTTAAAGCTGATGCTTTTAGCGGAAGCATTTTTGTTCCTGATATGCACTGGCCTTTTGTACAAGGGCATTCAGCTAATGTTCAGCTAGATAGTATAGACTTAGCGCAAGTGTTGGCATTAGATAAAAAGCAAGGTATTGTTGTTACAGGTAATATTTCAGGGAACGTTCCTGTAATGTTTGATGGTGATAAACTTACTATTGAAGCGGGTGAACTATACAATGTTACTAATGGACTAATACAAGTGATTAACAATCCTGCAGTAGCAGAGTTAAAAGCTAATAATAGTCAGTTACAATTAGCATTTGATGCGCTGCAAAACCTGCATTATCATCAGCTTTCCTCTAAGGTTTCAATGTTAGATGATGGTTATATGCAGTTAGATACAATAATAAAAGGTCGAAATCCTGATATTGATAACGATGTAAACTTGAATTTGAATTTAACTTACGACTTGTTAGGGTTGCTTGAATCCTTGTCAATAACACAACGTTTTGAAGATATTATTATCAAAGGTTTACAAAAAAATAAGGAGTGAGTATGCGTAAAATACTAATAGCAGTATCCATTGTTTTCACCATGAGTGCTTGTACACATAAAGTAGAAGTTAGCGCAAAAGAGCCAATTACTATTAATTTAAATTTAAAAATTGATCATGAAATAAAAGTCAAAGTAGATAAAGAATTAGACGATATTTTTAGTGATGAAAGCGATGTTTTTTAGGGAGATATTATGAATATGATAACGAATAATTTGATAAAAAAAGTAAGCGGTATTCTTTTAATTTCAACAATCACTTTCTCTGCTTGGGCTATATCGTTAGGTGCAGCAAAGCAGCAAGGTTTAGTAGGGGAAATGTCTAATGGTTATTTAGGTGTTGTTGTGAATAGCCCCGAAGCTAAAAACTTAGTTAATAGTGTTAATCAAAAACGTAAACAAATTTATATAGATTTAGCACGTAAAAATAAAATTACTATGGAGCAAGTGACTGCGTTGGCGGGAAAGAAAGCATTAGCTAAAACAAGGTCAGGTCATTTTATTAAAAATACCTCAGGACAATGGATTAAGAAATAAGTATTGAAGGACAAAGGGAACTAGCGTCCCTTTGTCTTGATATTGCTAGCCGTTAATTATGAGTGATGTACTTGCTGTAAAGACAATGAAAAACTGCTACCTTGCCCTAACTCGCTCTCAACAAAAAGCTCAGAATTTAATATTTTACTCAGCTTTTGACTAATGGCTAAACCTAAACCCGCATGAGTTGTATTGTCTTCAATAGCGTTGCTTGCTCGATATCTAGCGTCAAAAATATAAGCAATATCTTCTTTACTAATCCCCGAACCGTTATCGGTAACTGAAACCTTTATTTTATCTGTTAGCTGATTAACAATGATCGCAACTTCACCATTTTCTTTGGTATGTCTTATTGCGTTCTCCAACAAGTTCGTGATTATACGTTCAAGCTTGGCGATATCAGAATAAACTACAAAACGGCATTGTTGTGGTTGTAGGCTTAAACGAATACCTTTCTCTTGTGCTTTAAGTGCGAACTTAGCAATAATGTCATGCAGTAACTCGCCAACAGCAAATGTCTCAAGGCTTACGGTTACTTGCCCATCTTCTAAATGGGCTAATTCAAATATTTGATCAATCAAGCGTTTTAATTGCATACCATTTCGTTGAGCTGTTGCCATATAATCTGCACGGGTAGATTCTGTTAATTTATCACCTTTCATGACTATCGTTTCTATATACCCTTGCATGGTCGCTAGTGGTGTACGCAAGTCATGAGATAAATGTGCTAATAACTCACTTCTTACACGATCATTTTCAGTCAGTTGTGATAATTGTTGGTTGATTTGATTAACCATGGCGTTAAAGCTAGAGCCAAGCATATGGACTTCATTATTTTGCGGATGCTCCCAATGCGTTAATGTAACTTTAGATTGATCAAATTTAACGTCATTAATCGCTTTCATCTCATTTGCAAGTTGTTTTATTGGTGCAGTGAAGTAACGAAATACTGCTAATAGAATAAGTAGAAGCAGTAATAATGAGCCAATGAAAATGGCACCAAACTGTTGTAAATGTTCATCACTTTTCACTTGGCTAAAAATAGAGTCATATATTTCTCCACCAATAATAATATATAAATAACCTTGTAAATTATCACCACGATAAATTGGCGCGGCTGAGAATATTTTTTGTTTATTTAAATCACGAGGATCATCACCTAATACAGGCATAATGTCGGGATTTGAAATTAAGTTAACTAGTGGGCTTAAATTTACTTTTTTACGCTTTATTTTGTTGGCGTCTGCGGAATAAGTAATAATATTTCCAGCGGGATCTAGAAAATAAAATTCAAATGAAGGCCCTAATAACATTAAGGTATGAAATAAATTTTTTAATGCTGTTTTATCATAGACACCATCTTGTAATAGCGGATTATCATGCGCTAAATGTTCGGCAAGCTGACTATGTAATCTTTGCTCTGCTTGTAATTTTGAGTGTTCAGCTAAGGAATTGCTCCAATAAAAAAGCATAGACGCCAATATAATGAAAGCGCAACACACCGATAATGCTAGCCGTTGATAAAGTGAAAATTTCATGAAAAACTCGTTTAAATACTAATGAATGACTATAAAACGCCAGCAGAGTTTAGCTTGTAGCCAACACCCCAAACTGTTTGAATAATTTGAGGATCTGCACAATTTTCTTCTAACTTATTGCGTAAACGATTTATATGAGAGTTTACCGTGTGCTCATAACCACTATGATTATAGCCCCAAACACCATCAAGTAATTGAGCGCGAGAAAATACCTGATCAGGGTATTTGCATAAATAATCAAGTAACTCAAATTCTGTGGAAGTTAAATTAATCGCATTGTCTTTATAAGTTACTTGATGATAGCGCTGATCAACTAATAATTTCCCTATACAAGTACTATGCTTTTGTTCTATTTGGTTTTTATTGTTTTCTTCAGGTTCACTTGTTTGGTTTCTTTGAGAATAAGCTTGAGCTCGTCTTAATTGCGCCCGAACTCTTGCTTGTAATTCTCTTATGCTAAACGGTTTTGTCATGTAATCATCAGCGCCAAGTTCGAGTCCCAATACCCGATCTGTTTCCGATGTTTTTGACGTCAGCATTATGATGGCTTGTAACGGTTTTTCTTGACGAATTTGTCGACAAATATCTAACCCATTAATGCCTGGAAGCATTACATCAAGCATAATTAGCTGATAATTTTGCTTTAGTGCTTGTTCAAGCCCTTGTTGTCCATGACAACAAATATCACTATCAATATCTAATTCTGACAAATGCACTTGGATTAAGTTGGCAATATCGTATTCATCTTCAACAATTAAAACTGTTTCTTTCATATTACTGGCCAGTTAGTAGCGCAAGTTAATTTAACCTGATATAACTGGCCAAGTTCAACTTACTGTGTACGCGTTATAGTTAATTTAATCGCAGGGTTATCAAAACGATGCGCCTGAGTTAAAACTGAGCTAGATAATCCATCGTCTTGGCTAATAACACCTGAATGAATCGCAACAAAGTCAACATCATCTCTTGCTTCATCAAAACCAGTACCGCCATCTGCTGGGCCAGGGATGGTTCCCATCGCTTCGCTATTGGCTTCTGTACCCGCATCATAAACGTTTAAGTTCCATGATTTCACGTCATCAATTGCCATTGTAGATATATCTATACCAGTAAGACCCGTAAAAGCATCATTTGTATTCACTAACATTGTTGCAGCAGTGAAATAAATTGCATTTCTATCAGTTGTTGTGATTGCAACAGTGTCCGCTGAACCAGGTAAAACAACACCTTCACCTGAACCAGAAGCAAGTACACTTGAGTCAGCTATTAATTGACTATTATCGCCACTTTCGGCTAGTTGCTCTAAAGCTGTTGATGACGCTTCACCTGCAATCCACATTTTACTGTCACCATGAAACATAACAGCAAGTGGTGAAAGCGGTTGCGCATAAGTTAAATTAGTTACTGTAACTGAATAACTATACTCATCTGGTGTAGCCGGCGTCTCAATAACAGGGTCAGCAGAATTATTGTCACTACCACAAGCCGATAAAACTAATAATAAGCTTGATGCAATTAACATTTTGCTTTTTTTCAAAGTATTGGCTCTGGCATTATTGTTATTTAAAGAAAAGTTCAACATATTCTTCTCCTTATTGAACAGTAATAGTTAATTTAGCTACAGGGTTTAACCAACGGTGAATGCTATTGTTTAAATCGCTTTTACCGCCATCAACCATTTCATCACCTAAGTTTCCGCGATGAATATGTATAGTGGTATTGCTTTCTGTATCAGTAACACCTGTTCCATTTGTACCTGCATCGCCACCTGGTGCTGCTGGAATACCTAATACACCTGGAGCACCGCCACCATTTACTAGTTCATTATTAGCTTCAGTACCCGCATCATAAGCATTTAAGTTGATAGTGTAAGTACCCGCTTCAGTTGGAATTTCCCAGCTATCTAAACCAACAAAACCATCATTTGAAGGTAAAACCATTGCGGCTAATGATAGGTGAGTATTAGCACTGTCATTTGTCAAAGTGTAAGTAGTTGACAAACCTGGAGCTAGAAGACCTGCAGCAGGGTTTTCATTGGTATTAGCATCAATATTTGATAACAAGCTAACTAAACCTGAAATGTCACCACCTTCTGCCATTGCTTGCAGTTCTGCTGTAGCTGTAGCACCAGACATGAAAATATGATTGTCACTTGAGTGGGCAGATGTAACGATTGGCGTGAAATGTAATCCTTGCGTTAAATTAGTGACGGTAATTGATAAGTCTTGGGCCATAACCGCTGAGCTAGAAAATGCGATTGCGCTGACGCTAAGTAAAGTAGTTAATTTTTTAGATGTTATTTTCATGGTTCTGTATACCTTCTCTTAATATTTATGATTTGTGTTTTTAAACTCAGGAGAAAGTATGCAGGGGAGTTGTTGTGTGAAGGTCACAAAGTTATCACGGTTTCATTACTTAATTATCACAAAGTTATCACAGTGCTATTGAAAGATAATAGGGCTGATTATTTGTTTTATCTGTTCATGATTAAAAGGTTTTTGTATGTAAATTTCAACTCCAAGTTCAATAATGTCTTTTATATTATCATCAGCTAGTACACTGCTTATCGCAATTATTTTAATGTTTCTGGTACTAGGCGTAGTTTTTATTTTATGGCAAATTGAAAAACCGTCAATTCTATTCATCATTAAATCTAGTATTATTAAATCAGGATTAAATCGATGTAATAAGTCGCCTGCGTCAAAACCATTATCAGCACATTTTATTTCTACGTGAGGAAAGTAGCTTTTTAAAAGCTTAGTTAACATAGCTAAAGATTCTTTATTATCATCAATAATTAATATTGAAAAATTTTGTTTGATATTATTTAGGTTTTGAGTATTTGATAGTAAATGTAAAATATCGTTCTTATCAAAATGACGATGGCCGTCCAGTGTGGTTATAAAAGGCAATCGTCCTATGTTGGCCCAATGTCGTATAGTTGTTGGCACAACGTGTAATAATTCTGCGGCTTCAGAAGTCGTTAGCAGTGTTTTTTTTATCATGTTTAAACCATACGTTATTGTCAGTTAATTCATTCTAACTCTCTGTTCAGCCTATATATTAACTTAGATCAATATAATGTGTTTTTATTTCATATGATGTAAAATATGTTGTGTTTTGTCGTTTTTGTCGTTTTACACGGATGAAGTAAATTAGTGTAAATAAATATACTTATACAACGAGAAGTCAAATGAATAAGAGAAATAAATCAATTATTAATGAAGAAGTTAATTTTCAACAGGACGATGAGTTAGTTTCAACAACCGACAAAAGTGGTGTTATTACTTATGCAAACCCTGCTTTTTGTCGAATTTCTGGTTTTTCTCTTGAGGAACTGGTTGGACAAAACCATAATATTGTTAGACACCCTGATATGCCTTCCGCAGCCTTTGCCGATTTATGGAAAAAATTAGCCGCTGGTTTACCTTGGCGCGGTGCAGTAAAAAATTGTTGTAAGGATGGCCGTTATTATTGGGTCGATGCTTTTATTACGCCAATTTTTGAACAAGGCAGCCTGGTTGGTTACCAGTCTGTTAGATCGAAGCTGAACGAAGAAACCAAGTTAAATGCTATTAAAGCTTATAAGGCTGTTAATGCAGGTAAATCACTTAATAAATGGTATGAGAATACGGCGATAAAAAATTTAGCTTACTGGGGGAGCAGTTTTGCAGTTTTATTTAGTGCCTTGTCTTATCCATACGCGATGTTCTTGGTTCCTTTCTTACCATTCTTGATATATAAAAACGAACTTATTAGTGTTCCTCAATATTTTAAGAGGTTAACGCAAGAGTATGACAGTCTTTCTCGTGCTATATATTCAGGGAATAAGCCTCAAGGTATTGCTGACTTTCATTTTAAAATGTCAGATGGGAAGATAAAGACAATTTTAGGCCGCATTTTTGATAGCAGTAAAATATTAACGTCGGGCGCAATTAACTTATCTGAAGCGGCGAAAAAGGCGAAAGAGGGTACTGAAAAAGAAACCCACGAACTTCATCAAGTTTCAACCGCAGTAGAAGAAATGGTTGTCACTATTGAGGAAGTTGCTAAAAGTACAACATTTACCTCACAAAAAGTTAATCAAGCACATCACGACTGTGAAACTGCTACCCACGCAATGCAGCACACGATGGATCAAGTTAACCTACTTGCCCAAGAAGTTGCAGAATCTGCTTCATCAGCCTCAGAACTCGCTAGCGAAGCAGAAAAAATAGGGAGTATTATGAATGAAATTCAAGGTATTGCCGATCAAACCAATTTATTAGCGTTAAATGCTGCTATTGAGGCAGCAAGAGCTGGTGAGCACGGACGAGGCTTTTCTGTTGTGGCAGATGAAGTACGAGCTTTATCTAGTAGAACACACGCAGCAACAGAGCAGATACAAACATCCATTTCAGAAATTCAAAATACATTGCTAATATGGTCAAAAACTATGGCCAAAGGAAAAGACTCTGCTGATGAGTGTGTCGATAAAGCATCAGGAGCACGTGATGTTGTTAATGAAGTCTATGCACTGCTTACTGATATATCTGATCTCACACTTCAAATATCAAGCGCATCAGAAGAGCAAAGTATGGTTTCGCAAGAAATAAGTCGAAATATTATTAATATTAGTGATGCCTCTCAAGACAATCTACAGCAGGTTAATACGGTAGAAAATGAAACAGACGAAATTCGTAATCGTGCCAATGCGCTTGGTTCATTAGGGAAAGCGTTTTCGAGTTCGAACAGTTAAGGCAATGATGAAATACGTAGAACTTCTTATGTCACTAACTGATAACGCTTTACTTAATGAAGCCTTAAATGTTGGTGATATGGCACCATTGGTTGAAGATGGTTTTTATGCTTTAGCATCATTATTATCTGTTGATAACGCTGCACTATGGTTATTGAGCGAAGATAATAAAAGTTATAAATGTGAAGCTAACTTTTTTAATAATAAAGCTAGTGCAATAGTGCCTAAACTAGTAAATAAAATAGATGATTCAGAGTTTTTTCAATTTTTAATAAGCACCTCTGAAGTTACTATTGATAATGGTAATATTCATGCATCTCTTGATATTAATATAAGTAAGATGGCAGTAATTTTTAATGTCTCTTCTATTTTGTTAATTCCCATTCATATTAAAGGAATAAATAAAGGTTTTATTTATTTAGGGGATAGTAAAAATGCTATTCAATGGAGCCCTGAAACTTTTTTTGTCTGTAGAATTTTAGTACAGTTATTTAGTCGGGCGATAATGGCTATTGACAAACAAGTGGTAGAAAAAGAGCTATTACATCAATATCAATTAATGAAAGAGATAGAGTCACTTGCGAAAGTTGGGGGGTGGGATTATGAAATATCTACAGGAGAAATTCATTGGACCGCTGAAACTTTTCGCATTCATGGGTTATCGTCTAACGATAACCTTGCTTTAAGTGAATGTATTGATTTCTATAGTCCAGAGTCACAAAAGCTAATAGAAGAAAACTTTAATTTAGCCGTATCACAATTAAAGCCTTACGAACTAGAGTTACCTTTTATCGATGGTAAAGGTAGGCATAAGTGGGTAAAAACAACAGGACAAATTAGAAATAACTCCCAAGGTATTGCGACACACATTTATGGCGCTTTTGAAGATATAACAGAAGAAAAACGGTTGCTTAATACTCAAAAATCGACAAGTAAAAACCTAAAAACAATCGTTGATAATTTAAACGACAGTATTGTCACCATTTCTAACAAAGGCATTATTCGTTCTGCAAACCGAATAGTTGAAAAGATTTTTGGTTATACACCTATAGAGTTAATAGGTAAAAATGTTTCTATGTTGATGCCTGAGCCATTTGCTACTCGCCACGACAAATATATGAGTAATTACTTGGAAACAGGAGATGCAAAAATTATTGGTATTGGGAGAGAGCTGCCCGCAATGAAAAAAGATGGCAGTATTTTTCCTATGGAATTATCTATATCTGAAATATTAAATGGTGAAGAAAAATTATTTATTGGTATTGTTCGAGATATTACTGAAAGAAAAAAAGCCGAAAAAGAAATCCATAAGCTCGCCTATTATGATGAATCGACCGGAGTATTGAATCGTTATTCTTTTGAACAAGCGCTAGAAAAAAGGTTCGCTAAAACCTTATCAATGAATGAGAATTTAACCGTATTCTTGGTAAATTTAGATAAGTTTTCACAAATAAATTTAGCTTATGGTGAAAAAATTGGTGATAAAGTTCTTCATAAAACGGCAGCGAGATTAGAAGAGTGTTTAGCTAATGTTGGTGCTTTATATCGAAGTAGCGCAGATAGTTTTTATGTTATTTTAAGCGCAAATGAACATGTTAATTGTGATAATTCATCTATTGATTCAAATAAAGTTTTAGCTGATATTTTACTAAAAACAATCAGACAGCCCGTTATTATTAAAAATAACTTGATCAATGTTCAAGCCAGTATTGGTATATTAAATACCCCGACCAACGAAATTAATTATATTGATATTAAGCCTTTATTAGAATTAGCTGTTTCTAATGCTAAAAAAAATGGTGGGAATAGTTATATATTTTCCCATAAAAATGAAACGCTTATTTTAAAACGGTACTCTGAGTTATCGCTCGCCATGAAAAGCAGAAGCTTTGTCAACGAACTAGATCTTGCATTACAGCCACAATATTCAATAGCGGGAGATATTGTTGGAACAGAAGCTTTAGTAAGATGGCGATCACCTTTATTAGGCTTTGTTTCTCCTGCCGAATTTATCCCTTTAGCTGAGCAGAATGGCGCAATTATTAAGTTGGGTGATTGGGTTATTGAAAGAGTATGTATGTTGATAGCACAAAGACAAGAATATTCAACAGAGGTTACTCCTGTTTCTATTAATCTAAGTGCAAAGCAGGTTGCTCAACCGAACTTTAACCATAACTTGTTAGTTAAGCTTGATAAGTATCAAATACCTTATTCAATGGTGATATTAGAATTAACGGAAAGTGCCCTTATTGCAGATTTTGATTTAGTTATTAGTAAAATGCAGTCATTAAAAGAAAAGGGAATTAATTTCTCATTAGATGATTTCGGGACAGGTTATTCAAGCTTAAGTTATATTAATCATTTACCTATATCAGAACTAAAAATTGATAAATCTTTTGTTGATAATATTACTAACGTAACCGACGAAATTCCCATTATTAATAGTATTATTCATATGGCTAAGGCGTTAAGTCTTATGGTAGTCGCGGAAGGAGTAGAAACAAAAGAACAACTTGATTATTTGTCCAAGCGTGGCTGTAACGTAATACAAGGGTATTATTTCTCTAAACCCTTAACGCCTGAGCAATGGCTTGAAAAGTGGCAGTGAAATATCTTATTCATTACAATACTCACACAGACAATTTACTTGTATCAAGTTAATTTTTTTCAAGCCATTGCTTAGGTGAAATCCCTAATTTTTTCCTAAAGACTCTTGCTAATGCCGAGCCATTTTCATAACCAACGGTATTAGCAACTACTGCTACTGGTTTATTTTGTTTTAATAATACTTTGGCGACATTAATGCGCCAATCAATTAAATAATTTCCAGGGCTTTGACCAACCGTACGTTTAAATACATCTGCAAATTTTGAGCGTGACATTAATGCTAGCTCTGCCATTTCTGCTAATCCCCATTGCCTTTCAGGGGCTTCATGCATAGCTAATAAAACAGTTGATATATAAGGGTGAGCTAAACCTGCTAATAAACCGTGTTGTATAATATTGTTATCGAGCACATGGCGAAGTGTGTGAATAAGAAATATATTGGTTAACGACTCAATCATTGGTAATCGCCCACATCGTTCATGAAAGGCTTCATCAAATAACCACTGTGCAGTTTGGTTCAGTTTTTCACAGTCGTTAAGTTTGAACAATAATAAGGATGGTAGAGCATCAGCAATAGGGTTAGATGTATTTTCATTATAAATAATGTTGGCACAAACTAGTTCAGGAGGATTATCTTCACTGGCAATAATACGATGAGTATGAGGTGTTGGCACATACAGTACGGCTGGTTCATTAATTAACAGCGATTTACCTTGTTCGTCTATCAATGTTAACTCGCCATTACGAAGTAAGTGTAAATGACCTTGATTTGGCGATTTATTGAAATTACTAATGCCACATAAGTTGCCAGTAAAAAATACTGAGGTATTCATCGAAAAACGCTGCAAGATAACTGATAGTTGATCCATTTTATTCTCTTTTTAACTATTTTGGACGATTGGGTTCAAAGTTGGGACTATGTCATTCCTTTAAGGTGATTGAAAGGACTATATTATTAACCAAGGAAAAGATCCTTATTAATAACTAATCTTAAATATTACATATCGGAGCAACAAAATGAAACTTTCAACAATTATAAAATCAACTTTTGCCAGTTCTGCTTTATTACTAAGCAGTTTAAGTTTTGCCGCAAATATTGAAGTCAATGCAAATGACAATGATATTGCGATTCAAGGCTATGACACCGTTTCATATTTTACAAAAAGCTCTCCAACAAAGGGGTCTAATAAATATACAGCCGCGTATAACGGTGCAATCTATCAATTTTCAACCGCTGATAATCGTGATTTATTTCAATCAGAGCCTGCTAAATATGCACCGCAATATGGCGGTTATTGTGCAATGGGAGTCGCGATGAATAAGAAATTTGATACAGATCCAACGGCTTGGCATATTCGTGAAGGTAAACTGTATTTAAATCTAAATAAAGATGTACAAAAACAATGGGTGACTGATATTCCTGGTTATATCGATACCGCTCAAACGAATTGGTCTGGTATTAAAGGACTGACTGAAGAGCAAATTGAAAAAGTATTCGATTAGTACTTAACCTGAACTCGGTTTAAGGTGCTTTTATTAAGCCGAGCTCACTTACTTATAAGAGGAATTACAGATGAAACAACTAACATTAACCGACTCAATTGATGACTTATTGCTAGAACAGGAATATTCATTACTCTACTTTACCGCGGCGTGGTGCGGACCTTGTAAATCAATGTCGCCTATTATTGAGGGAGTGTCAGGGTTGATGAGTGATCGATTTAATACGATTAAAATTGATGTTGATACCGTAGCAAAAGTTGCTTCTGATTATGGTATACGTAGTGTGCCAACACTGATGCTAGTGAAAGACGATGTAATTATTGATCAACGTGTTGGAGGCTTGCCGCCACAGCAATTAATGCAATGGTTAGAGAAGCTTACCTAGTTTTTATCTTATATCATTTAAGGGGGAGCTCTGCGCTTATATAAATGATTAAATTGATGATTGTACTGGTATTTAAGCGAGCCTTATTTTGTTACGAATTATTCAATATTGAGTTGATAACATCAATACTATTGATTAATAATTCTGGTAAGGTATCTACTATTCAACAATTATCATTAGTTGACTGAAAGGTAAGGCTAAGCCTTTGTTATCGTTTTTACGTTAGCTTTTGAATCGTATTTTTTTGTGAAACCAATTATTAACTGAGGGTGTAATAGATGAGAGAAAAGGTAGAATTTCCTAGTCAAGGTCAATACTTGGCGGGTTTATTAGAAACACCAGATCAAGCAATACGCGCTTATGTTTTGTTTGCACATTGTTTTACTTGCGGTAAAGATGTTGCTGCTGCGTCGAGAATTAGTCGATTTTTGGTGCAACACGGTTTTGCTGTGTTTAGATTCGATTTTACAGGTTTAGGAAACAGTGATGGTGACTTTGCGAATACTAACTTTTCATCAAATACCGAGGACTTACTTTCTGCTGCAAGTTTTTTAGAGCAAAATTACGAAGCGCCACAATTATTAATAGGGCATAGTCTTGGTGGTGCTGCGGTGTTAGCTATGGCTGATAAACTTCCAAAAGTAAAAGCTGTAGTGACTATTGGTGCTCCGTATGAAGCAAGCCATGTAATACACAACTTTGATGCACATATTGATACAATAGAGAATGATGGGCAAGCAAAAGTAAGCTTGGGAAAACGAGAGTTTACCATTAAAAAGCAATTTTTAGATGACTTACGTAATCAAACAACGGCTCATATTCAACACCTAAACAAGGCTTTACTCGTATTACATTCACCTATTGATTCAACTGTCGATATTGCTGATGCTGAGAAAATTTATAAAGCGGCTAAACATCCTAAAAGTTTTGTTAGCTTGGATACCGCTGATCACCTTTTATCCAAATCAATAGACAGTGAATATGTAGCACAAACTATTTCGGGGTGGGCAAGTCGTTATATACCTATGCCTAAAACAGCAAATAAAAGTGTTAGCAAAGGGCATGTATTAGTTGCCGAGCTTGATCATAAATTCCAGTTAGATATTTCTACTGATCATCACCATTGGTATGCTGATGAGCCAACAGAGCAAGGTGGTAAAAATTCAGGTCCTGATCCTTATGAACATTTACTTGCTGCCTTAGGGGCTTGTACCGCGATGACTATTCGCATGTATGCTGATCATAAAAAGATACCACTCGAGCATGTAGAGGTCTCTTTATCTCATGTACGTGATTCTTTAAAAAGAGAGGATGGTACTGCTGCTGGGCATGATGAAAAGGTGGAAGCACTAATCCGTAAGGTACAATTATTAGGTCCACTAAGCGATGAAGAAAAAGAAAGACTGATGGAAATAGCTAACCGATGCCCTGTGCATAGAACATTACACAACAACCCGCAAGTTTTGACTACTTTAGTGGAGTAATGTTTATCTGATATGTTGTAGATTAGTCTTTGGTCTACAACCTTATCAGCTAAAGTTGCCTGTTAAGGCTATCAGTTAAGGCTATCAGTTAAGGCTATCAGTTAAGGCTATCAAGTTATAATAATCATTTCAGAGCATTCAGGCTCGCTAAGCCAATTTATAATAGTAAAGATAAATATTCATAGTTTATTGTTTAGTATTAGCAATACTAACGTCCAGTTCAACGTTAGTATTGCTAAAAGTTAGCGTTGTTTATCTATTCTGACGGTACTGTTCTCTAAATAAATCATTCTCACTTTATCCGAAGAATGAAATGTCATTTGTGGATCTACATCTTGTATCACCATAAACTTTTTACCACTGTCGACCTCGATCATTAATTCAACCAAGCGTATTACGACTTTTTTAGGTTGGCTATGACGATTATTTGCGGTTGAACCTCCAATAATAGCACCTAATATTGTTGCGACATCTCTACCGCTACCACCGCCAAATTGATTACCAATAGCACCACCTATTAGGGCTCCACCAAAGGTATGCCAACCATTGTTCTTATCTTGAATCAGCGTTTCATCAGTGATGTTACGTACTGATATTACGGTACCAAATAAAACTTTCTCAACAGGTACCGCTTTATTTCTATCATAGTTGGCATAGCTATCATTGCTAAAAAAAAATATGATAAATAAAGCCAATATTTTAAGACTTGTTAATTTCATGATATTACTTGCCTCCTATCCATTGTACTACCAGCTTACAAACTCTTTTTCTTTCGTTTTACGAATTTCAGTTTCGTCAGCCCATTCTACTAAGCCACTTTTTAAATCCATCAGGCGCATAGTAAATTTATAATACACATCAGACTTATCTTTATTCGATTTAACAATACTGGCTAAATTTCCGTATAACATATATTGTGCGCCGACTTGCTGGCCAAAAGCGATAGCCTTACTGGTATCAACCATACCACTACTTTGTTGAAATTCAAGTTGCTCACGTACCGCAGCAACACGTCCCATATCAACAAAACGGAATTTACCTGAGCGTAATAGTTTGGTAGAAATAGAATCAGTAATTGATTCGGTGTCTATATGCTCGCTGGTTTTATTTTTTATACTTTCTACAAAAATAATAGGTCGAGTATTGGCTGTTAACGTGCCAACAACGGGTGATAGTAATAAAGAGTCAGTCATTTGGCTGGCAACTTTTTGTAAATCGGTTGAGCCAAAGTTAATATCGGTAGTTTCTACCGCTGCGGCATCACCATATCGAACGACTGATTTATTGGTACAGCCACCTAGTGCTGTTATGGCAATACATAAGCTTGTTGCTAATACTATTTTATTCATAATTTTTTCCTTAATAACTTGTGCTGTTAATTAAAACTTAAAAAACTTTTCGGGTACTTCACGGACATAAATGCTAAAGCTCGATGCATTGGTTGATGGTGCTAAGCCTGCGGCAGTTGCTGTTTGCATACCGTGTAACTCAAACGCTTTCCATGGACTTTTTCCTACTTCAATAGCAAAACCGTCTTGATCAAACCATTGAAATTGATACTGTAATTGTAATGATTTTTTATAAGTACTTGTTAAAATTGCGTTGACCTGTAATAAATCATTATTGGTGCGTGACTTGATATCGCTAATATAAAGTTTAGAACCAAGTTGCTTGTTGTCTATTTGTAAGTGTTCACTAAACGCTTGCTCTGGTGTTATTTGATTACTGCCAATACCTGAAGTAAGCGGTGCTATGTTTTGACAAGCACTGAGCAAAAAAGTGCCCACTATTAAGGCTAAAATGGTGCGAGATTTATGGTTCATAAGTAAACTCCTAAGTTAGGTCTATTTTAGCATTATAAGTTAAAATTTATATGCTAAAGATTATAGGTTTGATAGTGATGAAAGGTACCTATAGCGGTTAATTTTATTAAAGTAATTCTATCGGGATTAACTAATATCTCAACTTGCTGGTTCAATCCATTTATATTAAGCGTAATATTATGTTCACCTACCGGTAAGTTTAATCGCATTATATGAATGCTATCAGGTAGTGTACTCCAACTTCGCGTGTCAGCTTTTTCTGTTGCAAGGTTATAAATACTAGCAAAAAGGTTTCCAAGCTCACCATTATTTCGTGATAACTGTTGTCTAAGTTCTTCTTTGGCAACTAACCTAACTATTTGTCTGGTGACCATCGCGGGTAAATCATCTTTCAATTGTTTCGCGGCTAAAGATTGTAGCCTTACTATCTCTTGTGATTGATAACGTTTACCTTGGTATTGCAGGCTTAATGGTGAATAGCTCGTTAAGTAATTCTGGTAGCTAGGTAAAGCGACACTGTAAAATCGCATTTGATTGTGACGAGTAAAAATAGGTAAGTTGAGCGCTATTTCTTGCTTTGCTGCTACTATGCCGTTTTCCGTAATTACAATAACTTGCCCATTGTTTTTTTTATCTAATGGGTTGTTTTTACTAATGATAGTGTCAGGTAACGTTGTTTTTAATAAACTTATATCAGCACTCATAGATAGGTTATTCGCTAATCGCCAAACATCTTGCTGTATGTAGCTATTATTAGGATAGATTTCTAATGCTTTTTTGTAATCAATGTACGCATCATTACGTTGGCCTGCGGCTTCATAAAGTAAAGCGGATAAGTAAAATGTGTAGGCATTTTGAAAGCCATTTTTAACATTGCCAATAGCATTATTCATTGTTGGATATTGGCTATCAAATTTACTAATATTCAAACCTTGTGCTGACATTTTTTCTTGATTTTTTAAAATATTGTTAGCATTATTTTTTAGCGCTTGATCTTGTACTAAGTTAGCACGACGAACTTCTACCAAAGCACCAGATAAGTTTTTCTGGGCTAAGTAGTTCAGCGCTTGATAAGTATGCAGCATACTTTGCTCATAGAAGGGGATGTCATAACGAGTCGCGTTGTCATTACTCATTATTGCGGCAACATTCTCAACACCTCTACTAAGCTCAATTTTTGCTGAAAGCTGGTCTTGCTGAATGAGTTGGTATACTTGCTCAAAGTCAGTTTTACTTTGCTCAATATCTGTCGCTAAGAAAGCTAAACGGGCTTTTTCCAGTAAATGTAAATTATAGCTACTATCACCTGAGTTACGCGAAGGAATCAAGCTAATAGCTTGCTGAAAATTCCCTTGTTGTTGCGCCTGTTTTACTTCTCGCATTTGCTGATTGTAATTACTGAATAAGTCATTAAATGCACCGGTACTGCAAGCACTTAGTATTAGTGACAGGAGTATGAATATAGAGGTTTTTATAAAGGTTACTTTCATACGGTTAACTTTTTTCATCCTAGATAGCGAGCTGTTTAGACATGAAGTATTGTTTATTAGTTCAACCTAGTTTACTTCCTACTTGCATTATATAGAAAATAAAGCTGAATAATTACCTAAAAAATCACTTTAACGCGAACAAAAGAGAAATACTCTTATTCTTCAGTATTCATAAATAATACTTTCTCTGACATTAGTTAGGTTAATCTATAATTTAATTTAAAGGTTAATTCATCTGTTAATACATAGATTAATTCACTGGTTAATGAATAGTTTATTGATTTTAGTCATCAAAGTCGTGTTCCTTGTTAGACAAATATTGACTTGCCTCAGCGTTGAATTAGAATTTGATATAAACGAATATACTAATAAAATTTTACTTACTCGATACACATTTAAGGTATTTATATCTATGTCAGAAGAACTTACTAATTCAAAAAAATCACAACAAAATAAAATTCGTTTTAATTGGCAAGATCCGCTACTGCTAGAGTCATTATTAACTGAAGAAGAGCGCATGATACGTGATAGTGCTCATCAGTACTGCCAAGAAAAGTTAATGCCACGTATTTTATTAGCAAATCGGCACGAACGTTTTGATGTTGGCATTATGAAAGAGCTTGGCGAGCTAGGCTTACTTGGGGCAACTATCGATGAAAAGTATGGTTGTGCCGGCGTTAACTATGTGACTTATGGTTTAATTGCTCGTGAAGTAGAGCGGGTAGATAGTGGTTATCGTAGTGCGATGAGTGTGCAATCGTCATTAGTGATGCACCCAATACATGCTTATGGAAGTGAAGAACAAAAAATGAAGTTTTTACCTAAGTTGGCTAGCGGTGCAGCGATTGGTTGTTTTGGTTTAACTGAGCCTAATTCAGGCTCAGATCCTGCAAGTATGTCAACTAAAGCAGTTGAAGTTGATGGTGGTTATCAACTCAACGGAAGTAAAATGTGGATTACCAATTCTCCTATTGCAGATGTCTTCATTGTTTGGGCTAAGCTAAATGGCGTGATTAAAGGTTTTATTCTTGAAAAGGGCATGGTTGGTTTAAGTGCGCCAAAAATTGAAGGGAAGTTTTCGTTACGTGCATCTATCACAGGTGAAATTGTAATGGAGAATGTTTTTGTGCCAAAGGAAAATATGCTTCCCAAGGCTGAAGGACTGTCAGGACCTTTTGGTTGTTTAAATAAGGCTCGGTATGGTATTGCGTGGGGCGCGTTAGGCGCTGCAGAGTTTTGTTGGCATGGTGCTCGTCAATACACCCTTGATCGTGAACAATTTGGTAAGCCGTTAGCGGCAACACAGCTTATTCAGAAAAAATTAGCAGATATGCAAACAGATATTAGTGTGGGGTTATTAGCTTGTTTACAAGCAGGGCGATTAATGGACTCTGGGCAACTAGCGCCGGAAGCTATTTCTTTAATTAAACGTAATTCATGTGGTAAAGCATTAGATATTGCTCGAGCGGCTAGGGATATGCACGGAGGTAATGGTATCAGCGATGAATTTCACATTATTCGTCATGTTATGAACTTAGAAGCGGTAAATACTTATGAAGGTACACATGATGTTCATGCACTTATTTTAGGTAGGGCTCAAACGGGCATTCAGGCGTTTTTTTAAGATTAAGCAAGTCATACTAATTAAAATTTTTTAGTGTAGAATAGTAGAAATTTTATTGTAATTATATTTCTACTTACTTGCACTTTGAGACAGCATAAAGATGACCACTCTTAGAAAACAAAATGAATCGAATTTGGTGTATGCGTTTAAACGATTATTAAAAGGACAATGCTATGGTTCGCAAGGACAATTAGCAGAAGCGCTAGCTGAGCAGGGATTTGAAAATATGTCTCAGGCTAAAATATCTCGCTTGTTATCTAAGTTAGGAGCAGTAAAAACACGTAATGCTAAAAATGAAATGATTTATATTTTACCTGATGAATTAGCTGTGCCAAAGTCAAAGCACTCTATTGAATCAGTAGTGCTAAGTGTTAAACATAATGGTATGCAAATTATATTAAAAACAGGTATTGGTGGGGCTCCTTTAATTTCTAGAATGCTTGATAGCATGGGCGAATCAGCGGGTATTTTAGGAACGCTTGCAGGTGATGATACTATTTTTATTGCACCAGTAGAAGCTGAACGAATTGAAGAAATATCACAATCGATTCGTACTTTGCTTGGTGTAAATGCCAGCTAATAGAGCATGATGAAATTTAGAATTCATGATGACCATATATTCATAGACTCTTAATCAGGCCGTTGACCTAATTCTAAATTCACATAAATAGATTGCCGCAAAGCATCTGAATAGCTCGTTTTGTTAACTCTTAATAAAATAATAGCGAGTTATTCACCCACCATAATAAGTATTACAGTAGTAAGCTGTTATCGGCTTAGTTACTAGTTTAGTTACTAGTTTAGTTACTAGTTTAGTTACTAGTTTAGTTACTAGTTTAATTACCGGCGTTAACTAAACTAAGTTGATCAAAGTTACTATTTTATTCATACTCATACTTATGTTTTCTGATTAACTATTTTTTCAGGCTACCCATAAATATGAAATATATATTTTATACTTTTTTAATTTCCCTATCTACGGTGTTGTGGGCGGAGCCTGTAATTTCAAAAAAAAACACTGTAATTGATCTAAAATTATCTACTAACTCTAACCATGCCTTATATGCTAAAGAGCTTTTAATAAAAGCGTATGCATTAATAGATCATGAAATCAATTGGGTAAACCTCACTAGCTCTCAGGAGTTAGAACTTGTCAATAACGGTAGATTAGCAGCAGCTATTGCAAGAAGCTCTATTATTGAAAGTCAATTCCCTAAGTTAGTCAAAATACCCTATGAACTGTTTGACTTCTCTCTTCTTAGAGTAAGCGATAGACGTCGTTGTGGTTATTGTTTAAATGAAGATATAGAGTCTATTGTTTATCCTAAAGGAGCCATTTTAGCCGTAAGTTATGCTGAATCTTTACCTGGTGATGTGGACAAATTAGGACTTAATAACCCTGATAATCTTAATGAAATTATTTTAAAAAGGCGGGCAGATTCTGTTTTGATTATGAACTTTTTATTGGCTCCTGAAATTTATGAAAATCCGGATTTTATCGTTGAGACCATTACACATAAATATGATTATCATTATCTATCACCGAAGTATAAACACTTAGCAAAACCGCTTCTTAAGGCTTTTCAAGAGTTAGAACACAATGGTACTGTGGCCAAATTACAACAAAAGTATAGTATTAATTCTGTTTATCATTTAAGTGATGTACCTAAAGAGGTTAGCTTCATTTCAGGTACTTGGGATGATTATAGTAATGCTGATAGTACAGGGGCTTATTGGGATATAATTGAAAAAGTGTTTAATGAAGACTTTTCTATTACTAAAAACACTTCTATTTGGGCTAGGGCTATTCATTCTTTTGAGCAAGATCAAATTGATGTATTGGTAGGTGCCTATAAAGAGGATGTAGTAATTGATGCTATTTTTTCTTCATATCATCTTGATTATGAATACCCTCTTTATGCTTTTGCTCGTAATAATAAAACGTTAGATCGTATTAAAGAAAAAGATGCCACGCTGACTGCTTGCATAGATGCAGGAAGCACTTTACGTAAACATATTGCGTTTATTTCTAAAGATAATATCGTCGAAACATCATTTACACAATGCGAGACACTATTAAAGAATAATAAAATTGATATTGTTATTGAATATGATTATAACTTGGAACAATCGACTCTGGCTTTACCAAGAGTGGTGTTAATGGAAAGCTCTCCTTTATTTCTTGTTTTCCATAACACGCCTAAAGGGCATTTTCTAAAGTCCTACTTTGATCAAAAGATAGCGGGATTAGCTCGAAAAGGTATTTTAAAAAGCTTATTTCCTGATGAATACTCTTTTAATAGAGCAAATATTCGACCCTGAACTCAATTTTTAGGGTGACTATTACGGTGGTATTAATAAATTCAAACTTCCTAAAGCAAATTAACTTTGTAGTCTTTCTTTTGCTATAATTAGCGATGAAACTTATGAAAAAGTAAAATGGTAAACTTATGGAATATGAATTTATACACGATGCAATAACAGGTAACGCTAAAGCCCGATTCTCTTTAGAGCATGAGGTAATAGGCCCATGGATTGAAGTTGAGCTAGGGAATGATAATACCAAGCTAAAGCACTTATTAGCAGTGATTGATGATGTTGAAAAGGGGTCTCAGAGTGAAGTGGTAATTACTGGCCATGAATACACGATATCGATCAGTCAAGATGATGTTGAAATACACACTAATGCAAGCTTAGATGGTATAGAGTCGCTACCAGAGATGTTAACAACCGAACATATTCATTTTGATGATAATGAAGGTGCTGCTTGCGGTATTGATGATTTTAAAGAACTACTTATTTCATGGGCAATGTTTAACAATAACTTATAAGAATAATATTTTCTTAACTCGAGTGAAACCTAATATGGACAATATATTAGGTTATAAAGAGGCGCTAATTTGAAGAATAATTTCAGGCAGTTCTTCTTTTTTTATTCCTAATATAGAAATTATTGGCTTTTCCAAATACGGCCAATCAGCTGAAGCTTCATCTAGATTTTTTAATGAAACAACATGCTCAGCTAGCTTCAATATCGCAAATAAATCTTGCTCTGGTGAGCCATTTAATCTATCTAAATAGTCTATCTCGTGGTGTTGTAATATTATTTGGCAAACATCTTTTGGCAAACGCCATGAACTTGCTACGTAATAGCCTAGAATTGCGTGGTTCACATGAAAATTCTGTTCTTCTAATTTGACTAATGATAAGTCTGAAGTTAATGCTAATTGATCAACAACCTCTTGGTAGTTATTATGTTTCATCGCTAGCACAGGAATACCACAGTCATGAAATAACCCTAGACTAGAGAGTTTGTCCATTGCAATACTTTGTTTGAATCTCTTTCCAATTGCCACAGTAGCATTAGAAATATCTGTTGTGGTGCGCCAAAAATCTTCTAGATTAATACTACAATTTTTAGGATCAAAACTTTTTTTGATAAGACTATTAGTGATCAGCATGACTACACCATAAATGCCGATATATTTTACTGACATTTTTATATCAGTAATAGTTCTACCTAATCCATATAATGGTGAGTTAACCGCTTTTAAAATGGCCGCACTAACAGCAATATCTTGGCTAATACAATCAGCAATAGCATTGGTGTTAGGGTATGGTTCTGCCATCAATTTTAAAAGGTTAAGGAGTAACTGAGGCTGTGCAGGAACAGCAAAACCTTTACTGATATCGTCTAAAACATTTTGATCAACAATAAGCATAAAAAGAATAGTAGTGTAAATTTAAAAGATTGGGTTAATTCTAAAGCATATTAGTGATAATTACTTAATATTATTAAAAATATTTGTTAAAGTTTATCTTTATATTGTATGGTTTCAAGGTTTTTTATGAATAATTGCGCAATTTTAACGATGGAAAATCTGTCTGATTTTGAATGTTATGATAGTTTACTTGATAAGTCTTTAGCACAGCGAGGATGGCAAACACAATTAGTGTCATGGCGGGAAAGAAGTGTAGATTGGCAACAATTCGATGCCGTTATTATTCGAAGCCCATGGGATTACCAAGATGATGCTAGTGCTTTTATATCGGTATTAGAAGAAATTGAGCGCTCAAGAGCGGTATTACAAAACTCGTTAGCAACCGTTCGTTGGAATATTGATAAAATATATTTAAAATCACTCGCTGAACAACAAGTCAATATTGTGCCAACTTTGTGGGGGAGTAACTTTTCAGCTAAAGATATTATTAGTTTTTTTGACTATTTCAGCTGTCAACAAATTGTGATTAAACCTAGGATAAGCGCTAATGCAGACAATACTTTTTGGCTAAAAAAAGAAACGTTTGAAACCTGTTTGAGTCAACTAGAAGATATTTTTTCACAAAGCGAGTTTATGGTTCAACCATTTATGAGCAGTGTGATTGAAGAAGGTGAATTTTCTTTATTTTATTTCTCCGGCAAGTATAGTCACGCTATTTTAAAAACACCAAAAAAAGATGATTTTAGAGTACAAGAAGAGCATGGTGGGCAATTAGAGTTAATAACGCCTGAAAAAGCGTTATTAGCACAAGCAGAGAGTACTTTAGCTGCGATTAACCACTTAACAGGAGAAATTCCCTTATATGCGCGTATTGATTTTGTCCGAGATAACAATGCGAAGGCCGCATTTGCTTTAATGGAAGCTGAATTAATAGAGCCTTCACTATATTTTAATATGGATGACAACTCAGCTGATAATTTTGTGAATGCTTTTGTTAAACGGATGAAGGAATATTGCTAACATTAGCTCTTATGTAGGATATCCTTAAGTAAAAAACTTAGCTACAGTATTTATTAATAGAATTTTTGTCTTTATGTAACACGTTAGCTAACGTGTTACATAAATCATGGTGGTAAAAAAAAGTATAATTACCGCATTGAATATTAATATATAAGTAAAGCCTTTAATACCTTCCTTTAAGCTATAACCATGGTTATCGAGATACCACCACCAAATAGCACTCATGAGGATAGGTAATATAAAGAAAAATTTGATCATGTTAATGTCCTGATGAATTAGTTGTAGGCTCAGATTTATTCACGTTTATTTGTTTAACTGGTTCATGCCAAGGTGCTACTTTAAATAGCATTAACATACCGGGAACAGCTAATGCGGTACATAGAAAGTAAAATTGAGTCCAACCTATTTGTTCTACAATAAATCCTGTAGTAGCATTAGCAAATGTTCTAGGTAGAACAGCTAATGCCGTAAAAAGAGCGATTTGTGTTGCGGCAAAAGCAGGGTTTGTTGTACGAGCTATAAAAGCGGTGAAAGCCGCGGTACCTAAACCTACGCCTAAATATTCAAAGCCCATTGCTATGGCCAAAGCGTAATTGTTATGGCCAATTTCAGCAAGGGCTGCAAAGCCAAGAATACTTGCTATTTGCACAAAACCAAACAACCATAAAGCACGGTTGATGCTGAGTTTTATCATAACAAGACCACCAACAACTATACCTACAGTCATAGCAATCAAAGAAGATGTTTTAGCGATAACACCTATTTCTGTTTTACTAAAGCCCATATCAATAAAGAATGGGGTTTGTAACGCCGTGGCCATATTATCACCTAATTTATATAAAACTAAAAAAGCGAGTGTATAGCAGGCTGGTTTGAAGCCATTACTTTGTATAAAGTCTTTAAAAGGTAGTATCACCGCATCTTTTAATGATTTTGGTGCATTTTGCTCAGTATCTAATTCTTTAATAAATAAAGTTAATAAAACACCAACAACCATGAAAGCAGCCACAATCATAAAAACAGATTGCCAACTGATATGATCGGCAAGAATAAAGGCTAATGAACCGGGTACAAGGCCAGACAAGCGATAAGCTTGAACATGAATAGAGTTTCCAAGGCCTAATTCATTATCGGGTAGTAATTCACGTCTATATGCGTCTAATACAATATCTTGGCTAGCACTGAAAAAAGCCACCGCGGCTGCTAAGTATGCTACCGACCAAATATCAGCGACGGGATTTACCCAACCAAAAGCGGCGATTGAACCCAGTAATAATATCTGTGTTGCTAACATCCAACTTCGTCTTCTACCTAAGCCACCTAACGAATAGCGATCTATTAACGGCGACCAAATAAATTTCCACACATAGGGAATACCTATTAAAGAAAATAAGCCTATTTCTGCTAAGCTAACTCCTTGATCGCGCAGCCAACCGGGCACTAATTGATAAAGTACAAATAAAGGTAAGCCCGAACTAAAACCTGTAAAAATACAAATTAGCATACGCTTGTTTAAAATAGCTTGTTTAAACGATGTATTCGACATTAATTACTACTTTGCAAAATTGATCATGCAAGCTTATCAGAGAGTTGAACTGAGCAGAAGGAGATTAACATTATTAAACTGAATGTTATTTAAGGAATAGGGCGCCAACCAATGCAATCAATAGGATAACTGCCAACACCATTAAAAAAATCAAGACAGGTATTTATTTCACTTTTAAAGAATAAATCATATTTTAAAGCTTTAGCACCATTGACACTTATCTGATGTATTAAATGCCAAAAAACACGTTCTTTTGCATTGCTTGGCGTTTCATCTAATACGTTTAATAAAGTCCATTCACTCATCGTATCTAAAATGAAATTATCTAATTCGGTATAGTGAATCGAGCTATTTATAACGGCGTTAACATAAGCCACCATTTGTATTACTTTAGTATTGATGAATTGTTCAATTATCATGACGGACCCCATGAAGACGTCCTTGCTTCCTGAATAATTTAATTGATGAACCGCATATGTTGTTATGCTCAACAATTACGGGCTAAAAAAGAATAAAGTATATACATTTATTAATGTTACAGGTTCTTTTGTTAAAAAAATTAGTCCATTATTCTTAATAAATATGTAACATTATGTTAATTACTCTGATGGTAATAGCGTAGCTTTAATCAATATTATAGGCGCTAGTGGTACATTTTCCCAACCGATAGCCTCATTATATTCAGTTTTTACCTTAGCTATCGCCTCAAGTACTTCTTCTCCTTCCATAATCATACCAAACACTGCATAGCCCCAACGTCTTCCAGGATCTAAATTGGTGTTGTCGTTAATATTAAAAAAGAATTGTCTGTTGGCCGTATGCGGTCTATTTTCTTTGGCCATTGCAATAGTGCCTATTTCATTTTTTAAACCATTGCCTGATTCATTAATAATATCACCGTTCGTTTTTTTTGGAATAAAGTCAGCATCATAACCACCACCTTGTACGATAAAGTCTTCGACGATACGATGAAAGATAGTGTTGTTGTATTCACCAGTGACAACATACGTTAAAAAGTTATCAACAGTCATTGGTGCTTTAACACGGTCAAGTTCAACAATAATTACTCCCATGCTTGTTTCTAATTTTACTTTTGGGTAAATATTAGTTGGATCAATAGCAAGGTTTTTAGTAAATGCTACTGAGCTAAATAAAGCCAAACCGAGTAAAAATGTACGGGTAATTTTAGGGGTAGTAATTAAGTTACAAAAAAATTGCATGAAATGAATCTCTATTAGGGGGTTATATTAAAAAATCACTGATCTTTTGGTTTACTATAATTTGCTCTAGTAGCTTGGCTAAACGCTCATTAAAGTTACGCTCTAATACAGCTATGTCTGCTTTAAAAGGCCCATCACTATTACCTCGGTTTTTAAAGGTGCTAGTGAGTGTTTCTGAGCCATTGTTTACTATTACTTTTAATATGATTTCTGTTTGTACTTTATAATCGAAGGTTGATTGTTCAACATTGATAATCGCTTTATCAATAGTGATATTAATAGTGTTGATAGCATTATTGTTAAGCGTTAGTTGTTGCTTCTTCCAATGCTTAGTTAAGGTTTCTTGAATCGTATTTTCAAGCCTTTCTTGTGCTGAAACAAGAGTAGCGGCTTTGCCTTCTCGCATAATTTGTACAATATGATTTGATGTACGCATATCGATTACATCAAGTTGTGCTTGTTTGTTATTTTGCACAGTATTTGATGGACTCGATATCTCAGGAGCAATAATTATGTGGCTAGGTACATTGGCACATCCGTATAACCCTAATAATAGTAAACATGCAGTAACTTTATGGATAACAGTATTAAATTTCATGAGAGGTAGCCGCTTTGTTGTTAGTCAGTTTAGTGATTAGTTTTTTGGTTATTATCTTTTGGTAATCATTTTTTGTTAAGTGATTTTTTGTTAGAAAGTAATAACATCATTATGCCCAATTATCTCTTTATGGCTGACTGTGTGACAAATTTGTCATTACTAGCAATCAGTTTTTCATTACCAAAGATTCTTTTTAGTTTTATATGATATGCCAATTGTCTATTACCAATAATGCGTAACTCTCCTCCTTTTTTCAATACTCTATGGCTATCTTTAAACATTTGCCATGCAATATGATCTGTAGTTGCAGCTTGCTGATGAAAGGGAGGGTTACATAAAATCAAGTCAACACTATTACTTTCAACATTACTTAAACAATCATTGAGTTGAAACTGACATTGTGTGATTAAATCAGGTAAGTTATTGTTAATATTTTCTTTCGCAGATGTTATAGCCATGTGTGACTCATCAAAAAACTGTATTTTAGCACTGGGTTGTTGGGCTAATATAGTTAAACCTATAACACCATTACCACAACCCAAATCAATTACTTGGCTATTTTCTGCTACATGCGGTAGGTTTTCAATAAAATATCGAGCACCTATATCAAGCTTTTCTCTTGAATAAACATTGGCATGATTACTAATAGAAAAGTCACAATTTAAGGTTTTATTAGCTAAGGGCCATATTGTTGGAAAAGGAGATTTTTGGGTTTGCTCTTGATCAAATTGGCAAAAAACTAACCGTGCTTTTTTTACTGCAAGTGAGGTTGTTGTTGTTCCTAAATATTTTTCAAATAATTTAAGCGTTGAACTATGAATATCTTTTGCACGATCAGCAGCAATAAATATTGGCTGTTGTCCTGTTTTATTTTGGTCAACACTATCCTTAATCATGATTAATTGTTCTATTAACAGTGATTTGCTTTTAGGGATTTTAAATAAAATAACCTCAATGTTTTGAGGAAGAGAATCTAAACAATTTAGTTGTGTGACATTGTCATGACTCAATAGATTTTTTTCAATATTACAGGCAATCCCTTGGCTGCTTATATAAGAATCATTAATACAATAAACGTCTACTTTATTAGGATAAGTATCATCTGCATTTTTTGGAACACAAAAATGTGTCGTTAATGCGCCAAAAGCATCATTAAAAATTACCACACGAGACTTTTCAGAGAGTAACTGTTCAGTGTTAATATAATTGATTAAATATTCGTCAGCGGCATCCCATGCCTGTAAACTGCGATTTACTTGTGCTAACGGAAAACGCACCAGTGTTAATTGTTTATCATGAAGAAAAAAAGGGCTAAGCATTTTAAAAGTAATGTAGGATAGAAATTAATATGAGTTATTGTGACATATCCGCAAGCGACTTCAAAATATACTTGTTTAAATGTTGATTCACCCCCATAAAAGTAACTAAAATAAAGACTATTAAAATACTAAATAGATTAATGGTACTAAGTTGTGTCGATTGATAAATATTTGCTTTTGTTTCTTTGTTGATGGCATATAGAATTTAATCGACTAAAATTATTAGTACACCTTTCATTTTATCGAGAATAATAATGTTTATAGCTACCGTCATTGAAGAAAAAATTCTCTCTGCTTTTTCCCCGTTACACCTAGACGTAATTAACGAAAGCAATAATCACAATGTGCCGCCAGGAAGTGAGTCACACTTTAAAGTGACTATTGTGTCTAATAAATTTGAAGGTGAGCGTTTAATTAAGCGCCACCGTGCAATTAACTCCTTATTAGCTGAAGAGCTAGCAGGAAAAATACATGCGCTTGCATTACATACCTATACCGAAAAAGAGTGGCATGATTATTATGCCGACAATACACCATTGTCACCGAATTGTTTAGGCGGAAGTAAATAACTTATTCAGTCGTTATTTCTTCTTTTTTTCACTGCTCGTACCTCTTTGATTTATTAGCAAGGTACAATAGCGGAAAATTCCCATGCTACCTCGGAGTAATATGGGCATAAATTTATTCTTTATAAAAGTAATTTAAAAGGTTTTCTTATGGTTATCAAACCAAAAATTCGTGGTTTTATTTGTACTAATGCTCACCCAGTAGGCTGTGAAGCACATGTTAACGAGCAGATTTCTTATGTTAAAACTCAAGCGTCTAGCGATAATGGCCCTAAAAATGTTTTAGTTATTGGTGCATCTACTGGCTATGGTTTAGCTTCACGTATTACTGCAACATTTGGTCATAATGCTAGCACATTAGGTGTTTTCTTTGAAAAACCACCAACAGAAAAGAAAACAGGATCAGCTGGCTGGTACAATACTGCCGCTTTTCAAAAGGCTGCAGATGAAGCGGGTATTTATTCTAAAAATATTAATGGTGATGCTTTCTCTCATGCAATTAAAGCGCAAGCAATTGAAACCATTAAAGCTGATTTAGGTAAAATTGATTTAGTAATATACTCATTAGCATCACCACGTAGAACTGATCCTGATTCAGGTGAAGTATACTCATCTACTTTAAAGCCTATTGGTGAAAGTGTTACTACTCGAAACTTAAATACTTCTAAACGTACTATTGATTCAGTTTCTGTAGAAGCAGCGAATGAAGAAGAAATCCAAGGTACTATCGATGTTATGGGTGGTGCCGATTGGGAGCTTTGGCTAAATGCATTAAAAGAAGCTGATGTATTAGCACAAGGTGTTAAAACTGTTGCTTATACATATATTGGCAAAGAATTAACGTGGCCAATATATGGTAAAGCGACTATTGGTAAAGCAAAAGAAGATTTAGATCGCGCAGCTACAGCTATTAATGCTGCAACGGCTAGTCTTGATGGCCAAGCACGTGTTACATCACTTAATGCAGTAGTAACGCAAGCAAGCTCAGCTATCCCAATTATGCCACTATATATTTCAGCCATGTTTAAAGTAATGAAAGCTGATGGCACCTATGAAGGATGTATTGAACAAATCGCTAATTTGTTTAAAGAAAATATTTATAGTAATAGTCCACGTCTTGACGACCAAGGGCGTTTCCGTCAAAACTATAAAGAGCTAGAAGACAGTGTTCAACAACGTATTACTGATATTTGGAATACTGTTGAAACAGAGACTATTGATGATTTAACTGATTATGTTGGTTATCATAATGAATTTCTAAAACTGTTTGGTTTTGGTGTTGACGGGGTTGATTATGATGCAGATGTTAGCCCAGAAGTGAGTATTAATAACCTAAGTTAATACAGTTAAAACTATCTACTTTAAAACCGATGCTTGTCATCGGTTTTTTATTTTTTGTAGGACTCAATTTAGTCATCTATAATTAGGTGAATTTAAAATTTTGTAGCTGATGATATGCCTAGTCTTTGGTTTTCACACTTTTTTGAGCGTAATGATAGTAACTTTGTTGATTACAATAGACGACTTTATTCTTTTTTAGGATTTAGTTGCTTTGGTTGTATAGCGCTATCATTCTTTAGTTATGTTAATTATATCAATAACGATATAGTTATTTTTTTAACCGTATTTATTACCCTTCTTATTTTCCTTGCCAATTTAGTTTTATTTTATTTTTATAAGTGCTTAGATTTGAGCTGTAATATTATCAGCTTAAGTATTGTTATTTTTTGTCTGGTCTTGGTTTACCAAGGAGGTATTGATAATACCGCGCTTTATTGGACCTTCCCCTTTCCGTTAGTACTCTTTGCAATGCTTGGTTATCTTTATGGATCTATCACTAACGGAATCGTATTTGTATCCTTATTACTTATGCTTAATAATCAGGAACTATTAATAGCTCATTATTCTGATATTGAAGTTATTCGTTTCCTCTCTTCTTTTTTTGTCGTCAACATTCTTAGTTTTATTAATGAATATTTTCGTGAACACAGCCACTCCGCGATGACTGACATTAATATCACTAAAGAACAGCAAGCGAATACTGACATACTTACTAATTTACCTAATCGTCGTTTTATCGATGCGGTATTTATTCCTGCCAGCAAGGCAAACGTACCGAATCGTTTCCCCATGGTGCTGATCATGGGTGATGTAGATTACTTTAAAAGCTTTAATGATAATTATGGTCATCAAACTGGCGATCTTATTTTGGAAAAATTGGCTAGAACAATGGAACAATCTATTCGTGATGAAGATATTGTTTCTCGCGTTGGAGGAGAGGAATTTTTAATTTTTTTTTCAAATACAGATTATGATACCGGCATGAAAATAGCTGAAAAAATGCGAAGTGCAGTTAGTGGTATGAGACTAAAGCATGAAACTAAAGAGTTAAAAATAACAATGAGTTTTGGTGTGGCAATTGCCCACAGTTACAATGAAATTGACAGTAAATTGAAAGAGGCAGATGAAAAACTGTACCAAGCAAAAAATGCAGGTCGTAATTGTGTTTGTTAAATTTTAGTTACGGACTACTTTTATTTATCAGCAGTATTAATCTAGCGACTTAGCACATTTAATTTTAATCTTCATTATTAGAAAATAACCTAAAAAATTAATTGATCTGTATCATCAAACAAGTCTTTTTTATTAAATAAATGTTAATGGTTGAGCTTTTGCTCTTTTTTTAGTCCAAAAGATACCACTATAGTCTAAATTGTAGTGAAAATTTGTGAATGAGCGTAGAATGAAAAGACTTTTTTTGGTAATATTTGCACCAGAAAAATTTAACTTAGAGCCAGTGGGTCTTGTTTTTTCGAATGAATAAATAAGTTCTTTACTGAAATACACTGAAATCAATTACTTATATGTCTTTTTTATTTGGGTTATGCCAATTATTAAGGATAAATATGCCGTTGATTTTTTACTCCCATCAAAAGTAGTGCAAGTGTTTATGATTACAATAAAAAAAGGCTTAGATGTTCCTGTAAATGGAGCTCCACAGCAGGTAATCCATGATGGTCCGTCCATCAAAACCGTTGCGACATTAGGTGAAGAGTTTGTGGGTATGCGTCCAACCATGTTTGTAAAAGTGGGTGATCGTGTTAAAAAAGGTCAAGTGATTTTTAGTGATAAAAAGAACCTTGGCGTTAAATTCACAGCTCAAGCTGCCGGTGTTGTTAAAGAAATTAACCGTGGTGAAAAACGTGTTTTACAATCAGTCGTTATCGATATTGATGGCTCTGATCAAGAAATATTTGCTAGTTACTCGGCCAACGAATTAGGTGCTATATCACGTGAGAATGTGGTAAATAACTTAGTTGAATCTGGTCTTTGGACTGCAATAAGAACACGCCCATTCAGCAAAATTCCAGCAGTTGATAGCGCTCCCCAAGCTATCTTTGTTAGCGCGATGGATACTAATCCTTTAGCCGCTAACCCTGAAGTTATTATTGCCGAGCAAGCGGAAGCTTTCAAACAAGGTTTAACGATTCTTTCTCGTTTAACTGAAGGCGAAGTTTTTGTAAGTAAAGCACCAGGAGCTAATATTCCTGTTGATGCTAATGCGATTGTAACTGAGTTTGCAGGTAAACATCCTGCTGGTTTAGTGGGTACGCATATTCACTTCTTAAAAGCTGCAAGTGCTGAAAGGTTTGTTTGGCATGTAGGCTATCAAGATGTCATCGCTATTGCTAAATTATTCACTACAGGTGAGCTTGATAACACACGTGTTATTTCGATTGCCGGGCCAGCTGCCAAAAATCCTCGCTTAATTCGTACTGTTTTAGGTGCAAATACAAGTGAATTAACAGCCGGTGAAATTACAGATGGTGAAGTTCGTGTAGTGTCTGGTTCATTATTAATGGGTGCAACGGCAACAGCTGTACATAGTTATTTAGGTCGTTATCATGTTCAAGTGTCTTTGATTCTTGAAGGTCGCGAAAAAGAATTTATTGGATATATGTACCCTGGTCCAAATAAATTTTCAGTAACTCGCGCTTATATGTCTCACTTCTTCCCTAAGAAGCTGTTTAACATGACAACCACCACTAACGGTAGTTCACGCGCAATGGTACCTATTGGTAATTTCGAACGTGTTATGCCATTAGATATTTTACCTACCTTGTTTTTACGTGATATTTGTTCAGGTGATACTGATAGTGCGCAACAACTTGGTGCCTTAGAGCTAGACGAAGAAGACTTAGCACTGTGTACATTTGTTTGCCCTGGCAAAACAGATTACGGTGTAATTCTTCGTGACTGTCTAACTACTATCGAGAAGGAAGGTTAGTCATGGGCGTGAAAAAGTTTATTGAAGATATAGAGCCGCATTTTGAAAAAGGCGGCAAACATGAAAAGTGGTTTGCGTTATATGAAGCTGTTGCAACAGGTTTATTTACTCCTGGTTATGTAAACAAGGGTAAAACTCACGTTCGTGATAGTATTGATTTAAAACGTATTATGATCACAGTATGGCTTGCGGTTTTCCCTGCCATGTTTTTTGGTATGTATAACATCGGTTATCAAGCGGTTGACGCTTTAGCTGCTGGTTATTCTTTACCACAGTCTTGGCAGGTTGATTTATTCAACTTTTTAGGTGGTTCATTATCAGCAAGCTCAGGCTTATTAGATATGACCTTCTATGGTGCCATGTTCTTCTTACCTATCTACGCAGTTACTTTTGTCGTAGGTGGTTTTTGGGAAGTACTTTTTGCTGCCGTGCGTAAGCATGAAGTGAATGAAGGTTTCTTCGTTTCTTCTATTTTATTCGCATTAATTTTGCCAGCAAGTATTCCTTTATGGCAAGTAGCCATTGGTATTACCTTCGGTATTGTTATCGCTAAAGAAATTTTTGGTGGCACAGGTAAAAACTTCTTAAACCCAGCATTAGCGGGTCGTGCGTTTTTATTCTTTGCTTATCCTGCACAAATTTCAGGTGATGCTGTATGGGTTGCTGCTGACAGTTTCTCTGGCGCTACAATGCTAAGTGCTGCTAATCAAGGCCTTGTTGATTATTCAATAAATGCTGATTGGTGGAACGCTTTTTGGGGATTCATCCCTGGTTCTGTAGGTGAAGTATCAACTTTCGCTATCCTTCTTGGTGGTGCTTATATACTTTATAAAGGTATTGCCTCATGGCGCATCGTACTAGGTGTGTTTGGCGGTATGGTTATTACCTCATTGATGTTCAACACTGTTGGAAGCGACACTAACACTATGTTTGCAATGCCTTGGCATTGGCATTTAGTTATTGGTGGTTTTGCTTTTGGTATGATGTTTATGGCAACAGATCCTGTTTCAGCATCTTTTACCAACACAGGTAAATATTGGTTTGGTGCCTTAGTTGGTGTAATGGTTGTACTCGTTCGCGTAGTGAACCCTGCATTCCCAGAAGGTATGATGTTAGCTATTTTATTCGCTAACTTGTTCGCACCACTGTTTGATTACTTTGTGGTGAAAAGCAATATTAAACGGAGGCTTGCACGCAATGTCTAGTAATAAAGAAACTCCATTAGGAACGATATTATTCGTTCTAGCGGTCTGTTTAGTCTGTGCTGCCTTAGTGTCTATTTCTGCAGTAGGTTTAAAAGATAAACAAGATGCAAACAAGTTACTTGATCAACAAACTAAAGTATTAGAAGCCGCTAAGTTAATTGAAAAAGCAAACGGCAATATTGTTGAAACATATAATAAATATGTTGATGCTAAAATGATTGATCTTGATTCAGGTGAATTCATTGATAGTGATCCATTATTATTTGATGAGCGTCGCAACTCTCGTGATAAAGCTTTATCAATTAAGCCTGAAAATGATATAGCAGGTATTAATCGTCGTTCTAATACAGCGGTTATTTACCTAATAAAATCAGAGTCGGGTTCTATTGATACTATTGTATTACCGATTATTGGTTCTGGTTTATGGGACTTAATGTATGGTTATGTTGGTTTAGAGTCTGACTTAAATACAGTGAAAAGTGTTATTTACTCTGATCATAAGGAAACTCCTGGATTAGGTGCAGAAGTACTTAACCCTAAATGGAAAGCCTTATGGCCGGGTAAAAAAATATATAACGACGCTGGTGAAGTTAAAATTAAGCTAATTAAAGGTGGTGCTAAACCTAATGATATTCACGGTGTGGATGCATTATCAGGTGCAACTTTAACAAGTAACGGTGTTACTCACACATTACAGTTTTGGTTTGGTGAAGAAGGCTATGCTCCTTTCATTACTAAATATCGTGCAGAAGGGGTTAAATAATGTCTTCAGATGCTAAAAAAGTATTAACGGGTCCTATTGTTGACAATAACCCGATAGCATTACAAGTATTAGGTATTTGTTCTGCTTTAGCGGTAACCAGTTCGATGGCGAATGCCTTGGTTATGAGTTTAGCTGTTATTTTTGTAACTGCATTCTCTAACTTCTTCATTTCTTCGATTCGTAACTATATACCTTCAAGCGTACGTATTATTGTACAAATGGCTATCATTGCATCTTTAGTAATTGTAGTTGACCAAGTGCTTAAAGCTTTTTCGTATCAGTTATCTAAAGAACTATCGGTTTTCGTTGGTTTGATTATTACTAACTGTATTGTAATGGGACGTGCGGAAGCATTTGCCATGAAAGAAAAACCTGTTGTTAGCTTTATCGATGGTATCGGTAACGGTTTAGGCTACGGTTTAATATTAATGATAGTTGCCTTTTTCCGTGAGTTATTTGGTTTTGGTACCTTATTTGGTATTGAAATTCTACCATTGATTCAAAATGATGGCTGGTATCAGGCGAATGGTTTATTAGTATTACCATTTAGTTCATTCTTCGTTATTGGTTTAATCATTTGGGCTATTCGCCAATGGAAACCAGAACAAGTAGAGAAGGATTAATACCATGGAACATTATATTGCATTATTAGTTAAGTCTATTTTTATTGAAAACATCGCATTAATGTTTTTCTTAGGTATGTGTACTTTTCTTGCGGTATCGAAAAAAGTAGATACTGCTATTGGTTTAGGTGTTGCTGTTGTTGTTGTACTTGGTTTGGCTGTTCCAATGAACCAAATTATATACCAAGCAATATTAGCACCAGGTGCGCTTGATGCTGTTTTAGGCATTACTGACCCGAATGAATCGATTGATTTAAGCTTTTTATCTTTTATTACCTTTATTGGTGTAATTGCTGCATTAGTTCAAATCTTGGAAATGGTACTAGATAAGTATTTTCCTTCACTTTATCAAGCCCTTGGTATATTTTTACCACTTATAACAGTTAACTGTGCGATTTTTGGTGCGGTATCATTTATGGTATCTAAAAACTTAACGCTTGGTGAGTCAGTTGTTTATGGTATTGGCTCTGGTGTTGGTTGGGCATTAGCGATTGTTCTTCTCGCTGGTATCCGTGAGAAGATGAAATACTCTGATGTACCAGATGGATTGAAAGGTTTAGGTATCACATTTATTACTGCTGGACTAATGGCTTTTGGCTTCTTGTCTTTCGGTGGTATTTCGTTATAAATTTGGTCGGTGTAACGCATATTTATATACGTTACACCCTTAGATAAGTTTAAGGAAAGGTCGATGGAAATTATTCTCGGCGTATCGATGTTCACAACGATAGTTATTGCCTTAGTATTAGTAATTTTATTTGCTAAATCTAAGCTAGTATCAAGTGGTGACGTAACGATTAGCATAAACGGTGATCCATCTAAAGCAGTTGTAACTGCGGCAGGTGGTAAATTATTAGGCGCATTAGCTGATCAAGGTATTTTTATTCCTTCAGCATGTGGCGGCGGCGGTACTTGTGGTCAATGTCGTGTTGAAGTGCATTCAGGTGGTGGTGATATTCTTCCTACGGAAGAAGGTCATATAAATAAACGTGAAGCTAAAACAGGTTGTCGCTTAGCGTGTCAAGTTGCAGTTAAACAAGACATGGAAATTGAAGTTGAAGATGAAATCTTCGGTGTTCAACAATGGGAATGTGAAGTTATTTCTAACGATAACAAAGCAACGTTCATTAAAGAATTAAAACTACAAATTCCTAATGGTGAATCAGTACCGTTTAAAGCGGGTGGTTATATTCAAATTGAAGCACCAGCACATCATGTTAAATATAAAGATTTTGATATTGATGAGCAGTATAAAGGTGATTGGAACCATTTTGGTTTCTTTGATGTTGAGTCAAAAGTTGACACTGATACTCTACGTGCATACTCAATGGCTAACTATCCTGAAGAGGAAGGCATTATAATGCTTAACGTGCGTATTGCTACGCCGCCTCCTGGACGTTTACATTTACCTGCTGGTAAAATGTCTTCATACATCTTCAGCCTAAAAGCTGGTGATAAAGTAACTATTTCAGGTCCATTTGGTGAGTTCTTCGCTAAAGAAACTGATAATGAAATGGTATTTATCGGTGGTGGTGCTGGTATGGCACCAATGCGCTCTCATATCTTTGATCAACTTAAGCGTCTTCATTCGAAGCGTAAAATGAGTTTTTGGTATGGTGCTCGCTCTAAACGCGAAATGTTCTATGAAGATGATTATAACGGCTTAGCGGCTGATAATGATAACTTCGAGTGGCATGTTGCATTAAGTGACCCACAACCAGAAGATAACTGGGATGGTAAAACTGGTTTTATTCACAACGTACTTTATGAAAGCTATTTAAAAGATCATGAAGCACCAGAAGATTGTGAGTATTACATGTGTGGTCCACCAATGATGAACGCAGCGGTTATTCATATGCTTAAAGATCTCGGCGTAGAAGACGAGAACATCATGCTAGATGACTTCGGTGGCTAATTAAGCTGAATTTTTTGCTATTTCGTCCAATAGCTGCATTGAAGGTGCTAATTGACTAACGTCAACTCCGCGCCTTCTCTTTGCTCTAAAACGAACTATCTGCAAATTACAGTTTAATTTGAATCACATAATAAAAGACGACTTAGGTCGTCTTTTATTATTTATATCAAGGTATTAAATCATCGAGATTAGTATCTGGATATAAATAATAAATTTGGAATACCTAATGAATAAATTCAAACTAATATTGGTTACGTTATTAGCCGTCAGCCTGACTGCTTGTTTTCCTAGTAATAATTCCGCTAAAAAAGAAATTTTATTACAAGGTTATACGATGGGAACAACTTATAATATTAAAGTTGTTGCTACAACAGAAGAAGTTGAAGCTTTAGATTTACAGAAAAAAATTGATACTCTTTTAGAAGCAGTTAATCAGGAAATGTCGACTTATATTCCTGATTCAGAAATATCTCGATTTAACGATATTAAGTCACTTGAACCTGTTGAAGTCTCACCTGGTTTTAAACGAGTCTTAGCGGAATCTATTCGTTTAGGTAAGTTAAGTGGTGGTAAATTAGATATTACCGTTGGTCCTTTGGTTAACCTGTGGGGTTTTGGACCTGAGCATAGACCAGAAAAAGTACCAAGTGATGAGTTACTAGCCAATACACGTTTACGTGTTGGGTTAAATAACCTGCATTTGGACGATAATAAGCTATCAAAAGATATCCCTGACTTGTATGTTGATTTATCTACTACTGCTAAGGGCTATGGGGTTGATGTGGTTGCAGAATTAATTGAAGCGAATGGAATTCATAACTATTTAGTCGAAATAGGCGGAGAGCTGCGTTTAAAAGGTTTTAAGCATACAGGAGAGCTGTGGGCAATTGCGATAGAAAGACCTATCTTTGATCCTTTAGGTGATCATAGGGCCGCTCAACAGGTAATCATTCCAAAAGATAATGCTGTTGCAACTGCAGGAGATTATCGAAATTACTTTGAAGCAGACGGACAACGTTTTTCTCATATAATTGATCCTGATACGGGGAAACCGATTAATCACAATCTTGTGTCAGTCACTGTTATCGCCCCATCATCAATGACTGCCGACGGCTTATCTACAACTATGATGGTAATGGGAGCGGAAGAAGGGATGAAGTTTGCGATAAAAAATGATTTAGCCGTATTGTTTATTTCTAAAGCTGAAAATGGCTTTCATGAAGAGTTTACGGTAAAATTTAAACAATATTTGAAATAATACTTACCGTGTGTCGATCTTAATTAATAACATAGATACGCATTAAATTTATTCCAATGGCTCTTGTCCTGAGTCCTGAACATTAATTATTTAATTGAGAGCATAACATTATGATGATTTTTATTATTACCTTTGGCTTTTTTCTGGTTGTAGGCGCAGCAATGGCTGTAGGTTATATTTTTCAAAATAAAACGTTAGCAGGTAGTTGTGGTGGTTTAGCAAGTGTCGGTATTGAAAAAGACTGTAACTGTGAAAATCCGTGTGAAAAACGTCAAGAACGTGAACGTAAATCAGCGCTTGAAGATAACTTGAAAAATAGAATAGATGTTACCAATCTTTAGTGTTTTGAGATTATAAACTTATTAAGGATAGTAGTCTTACTATCCTTTTTTTTGTTTAATCGGTTTGTTTAATCGATTTATTTAATAGCCCTTTACTAAACTTTTTACTGAACACTAACTTAATCAACTTATTAAAAGTATCAGTGTTGTTAATTTTAGCGGCTAGCTAATAAAATCATTGATTTTTTTAATTATTCCCAAACTGTCTAAACCTAATTCTTGATGAACTTCTTCTTGCGTACCATGCTTAATGAACTGATCAGGAATACCTATATTTAATACTTTAATCGCAATACCTTGCGATAAAATATATTCATTTACTGCTGATCCAGCACCGCCGGCAATTGCATTATCTTCGATCGTCACTAGCGTACTATGGGTTTTAGCTAATTGATTAATCATATTGTTATCAAGCGGTTTAATGAAGCGCATATCGATAAGTGTCGCACCAAGTGATACAGCCGCGTTATTTGCTTCATTTAACATGGTACCAAAGCTTAAAATCGCAATATTATTGCTCTCGGTTGGCGCTATAACTTCTCTGGCTTTACCTATTTCTATTACTTCATCAATATTTGGTAGTTCTTCACCAGTGCCACTACCGCGTGGGTAGCGAACTACCGTTGGGGTATTTGATTTATGACCTGTATTTAACATCAACTGGCATTCACGTTCATTTGCTGGGGCCATAATAACAAGATTTGGAATACAGCGTAAAAAGCTTAAATCGAATGAGCCTTGATGTGTCGCACCATCGGCACCAACAATACCTGCGCGATCAACAGCAAACATAACCGGCAAATTCTGAATGGCAACATCATGGATAAGTTGATCGTAGCCGCGTTGTAAAAAACTTGAATAAATAGCAACAACGGGGTGTTGACCACCAATAGCTAGTCCTGCTGCGAATGTAACAGCATGCTGTTCAGCAATAGCAACATCGTAATACTGATCCGGAAAACGTTGGCTAAATTCAACCATACCAGAGCCTTCACGCATAGCAGGGGTAATTGCGACTAACTTTTTATCTACGGCAGCTGTTTTACACAACCAATCACCAAATATTTGAGAGTAAGTTGGCAATGAAGGTTTAGATTTAGGTAAGTTTGCATCGCTAGGATTAAACTTAGGTACTGCATGATACTTTATAGGATCTTGCTCAGCAGCATAGAAACCTTTACCTTTCTTTGTTGCAATATGTAGTAGTTGCGGGCCTTTAAGGCTGCGCATATTTTTAATTGTATCGACTAAACCTTCAACATCATGGCCGTCAATCGGGCCTATATAGTTAAAGCCAAGCTCTTCAAAAAAAGTACTAGGAACAACCATACCTTTTAGGTGTTCTTCTGCTCTACTTGCCAATTCCTTAATTGGAGGAAGGTTGTTTAATAAACGTTTACCACCTTCTCTAATACCTGTATAGAGGCTTCCTGAAAGCATTTTTGCAAAATGATTATTTAAAGCACCAACATTTTCTGAAATAGACATTTCATTATCATTTAAAATAATTAACATGTCTTTTTTAATATCACCTGCGTGGTTTAGCGCTTCAAATGCCATACCAGCAGTCATCGCACCATCACCGATAACGGCAACGGTTTTTCTATTTAGTCCTTCCTTTTCAGCGGCAACTGATAAGCCCAATGCTGCTGAAATAGAAGTGCTTGAATGACCAACACTTAATGTGTCGTATTCACTTTCTTCACGCCAAGGAAAAGGATGTAATCCATCTTTTTGCCTAATAGTATGAAGTTGATCTCGACGGCCAGTTAAAATTTTATGTGGATATGCTTGGTGACCAACATCCCAAATAAGATGATCAAAAGGGGTATTGTAGACATAGTGTAAGGCAACAGTTAGTTCAATTGTGCCTAAACCTGAAGCAAAATGCCCACTACTTTTACTCACTGAATTTAATAAAAAACGACGTAACTCATTACTTATTCGCGGTAATTTATCTTGAGAATAATTTCGCAAATCTTTTGGCGAATTAATTTGGGTAAGTAATGGGTAGTCAGTAAGGTTTGTGGTCATAGTTGTTCTATAGTTGTTTTTATTTTTAGCTGTTTAATGGCTACGTTTAATAATAAAGGTGGCAAATTCAGCTAAGGATTGTGTATTGTAAGGCAAACTGGCTAAAGCTTGAAGTGCTTGTTGAAATAAGTTTTCAGCTTTTTCTTGAGCGCCTTCTAAACCCAGCAGTGCAGGGTAAGTACTTTTATTTAGAGCAAGGTCTGAACCACATGGTTTTCCAAGCTGTTCTTGGGTTGATATTATATCAATAATATCGTCTCGTACTTGATATGCTAAGCCAATAAATTGCGCATAAGCTTTTAATGCTTGTTTCTCTTGAGGCGATATTTTAGAACTACATTCTGCAACCATTAAAACAGAAGCTTCCAGTAAAGCACCTGTTTTCAAAGAATGTAAAACTTCTAATTGTTCTAAGGTTATCATTTTATCTGTTGCAGCTAAGTCAAGTGCTTGACCACCGCACATTCCTTGATATCCAGCAGCAGTAATTAATTGTTGAATTAATGTAATTTGTTTAGGCTTTACGGTTTCAGAAAAGTCATGGTTAGCGATAATATCAAAGGCGAGTGTTTGTAAGCTGTCACCAGCAAGGATAGCTGTAGCTTCATCAAAGGCTTTATGACAGGTTGGTTTACCGCGCCTTAAATCATCATCATCCATAGCAGGCAAGTCATCATGTACTAATGAATAAGCATGTATACACTCTATTGAGCCAGCAACTCCGTCGATGTCCTTTAAATCAACACCTAGCGCTTCTCCTGTTATATAAGCCAAGTATGGGCGTATACGTTTTCCGCCTATTAATAGTCCATATCGCATTGCTTCATGCAACTTATTGTCGTTGACTGTTAAGCTTGCAAGCTTTTGTTCTAAAAATTGGTCGATACGCTGTTGAAAAACATCATGGTTGGTTAAACTACTCACGAAAGCTCACCTGGTATTTGTTCATCGTCAGTTAAAGCAAAGTCTTGGAGCTGTTGCTCGCCATTTTGTTCGAGTAAAATTTTAACTTTTTGCTCTGCTGTTTGTAGCTTATTTTGACTTAGTTTACTTAATGTTAAACCACGTTCAAAAAGTGCCATTGACTCTTCTAAGTCTAAATTTCCTTGCTCTAAATTCTGCACTATAGTGTCCAATTCGCTAAGCGACTCTTCAAAACTTAGGTTTTCTAATTTCTTTTTGGCCATCTTTTATATTCTCTTTATGCTCTAGATGCTTTCAACTCTAGGCGCAAACTTACCCTAGCTAAGCACAATGGTCAATGTAGCGCTCATATATTTCAATGAATATTGTTACTGATTTACGATTAAGTTATTGACTACAAGGGCGATAACTTAATATATAAAAGGATAAGTAATGGCGAATAGCTTTGTCATAATGTACTATTATTTTATTAGGTCAAATTGGTTTTTTTAGTTTTAGGAGTTTTTCTGTGGATTTAGCAACCTTAATCGGTATCCTTGGTGCCGTTGCTTTTCTTGTTATCGCGATGGTTTTGTCTGGCGATATTATGATGTTTGTTGATACGCAATCAATACTAATTGTTTTTGGTGGTTCACTTTTTATCGTGCTATCTAATTACAGCTTAGGTCAGTTTTTTGGTATCGGAAAAGTTATAGCTAAAGCGTTCATATTTAAATTAGAAAAACCTGAAGAATTAATAGAAAAATCTGTTGATATGGCTGATGCAGCGCGCAAAGGTGGATTTCTTGCATTAGAGGAAGCAGAAATAACCAATAACTTTATGCAAAAAGGTGTTGATATGCTCGTTGATGGCCACGATGCCGATGTAGTACGTGCGACTTTACAAAAAGATATCAACCTTACGACAGAGCGCCATGAAAAGGGTGCCGGTATGTTATCGGCTTTAGCTGATGTTGCTCCTGCTATGGGGATGATTGGTACACTTATTGGGTTAGTGGCTATGTTAGCAAATATGGATGATCCTAAATCCATTGGTCCTGCCATGTCGGTTGCTTTGTTAACGACACTCTATGGTGCTTTCTTAGCTAATGTGATTGCAATCCCACTTGCTACGAAATTAAAGTTACGCATGGAGGAAGAAAAAATGAACCAAGAATTAATTCTTGATGCGGTACTTGGAATTCAAGATGGGCAAAATCCACGTGTAATCGAAGGTTTATTGAAAAACTATCTTGCTGAAGGTAAGCGTCAAGCGTCTACTACTGATGATGAATAGTAATAGATTTATAAATAGGAGGTTTTATGACTGAACAAAAGTGTAAATGTCCACCTCCTGGTCTACCTGCATGGATGGGGACATTCGCCGACCTTATGTCGTTGTTAATGTGTTTCTTTGTACTATTGTTATCTTTTTCTGAAATGGATGTACTAAAGTTTAAACAAATTGCGGGGTCAATGAAGTTTGCTTTTGGCGTACAAAATAAAATTGAAGTAAAAGATATTCCTAAAGGTACCAGTATTATTGCTCAGGAATTTAGACCAGGAAAACCAGAGCCAACACCAATTGAGCTTATTCAGCAGCAAACAATGGAAATAACCCAGCAAATGCTGGAATTCCAAGCTGGCGATGAAACTTCTGCTGGCGGTCGTCAAGAACAACGAGGTAGCGAACGAGGAGGGCAATCACAAAAGACAGATGACGCCTTGTCTGAACAAGTACTTCAGGAAGCACAAGAACAAATAGAACAAGCGGCGCAAGAACAGGTAAATGATTTAGTCAAAAAAATAGCCGACAAGCTTGAAAAACAAATTGAAGATGGCGCTGTTGAACTCGAATCATTAGGGCAGCAAGTTATTATTCGCATTCGAGAAAATGGTTCATTTCCATCGGGCTCTGCGTTTTTACAACCTAAATTTAAACCTATTATTAGACAAATAGGTGAGTTGTTAAATACGATTCCGGGTGAAATTATGATTTCAGGAAATACTGATAATCGCGGGATAGATTCAGAATTATTTAATTCAAACTGGGATTTATCAAGTCAGAGAGCCGTTGCTATTGCACATGAGATAATTAAAGTACCAGGCTTTGATCAAGCCCGTTTAGTTGTTGCAGGGCACGCAGACACTCGCCCATTAGTGCCTAATACTAACCCACTAAATCGACGCAGAAATCGTCGTGTTGAAATTGCTATTAATCAAGGTAAGCCGAAAGAGAGCGAACCTATTCAAGTACTTCAATAAAGTTAATGTATTAATCTACTAATATTAAAAGCTGTCACCGTAATTGTGACAGCTTTTTTTATGGGTGCTCAATATTTCCTAAACTCGCATTTTGAGGTGGTTTGGGTATATAATGCGCGCCATTATTCTTATTGTTATTATTTATTAGGCCAACATCGATGAAATTTATCGTTAAGCTGCAAGCTGAAATCACCATTAAATCTCGCCCTGTTCGTAAACGTTTTACTAAGATCTTAGAATCGAATGTTAAAAATGTTTTACGCCGTATTGACGAAAAAGTAACTACGCGGATGAACTGGGATAACATTGAAGTAAATACTAAAGACAATAGCCCTGAAAACCGTGAACGTTTAGTGGAAGCACTTAAGTGTATTCCAGGTATACCAATGTTTTTAGAAGTTCAGCAATCAGAATTTGTTGACGTACATGATATTTATGAAAAAACATTAGCCATTCATGCGAAAACTATTGAAAATAAAACTTTCTGTGTTCGTGTTAAACGCACGGGTACACATGACTTTAATTCACTTAAAGTAGAACAGTATGTTGGTGGTGGTTTAAATCAATCAGTAGAAAGTGCAAAAGTTAAATTAACTAAACCTGATATCACGGTTCGATTAGAAATAAAAAATAAAGATTTATTTATTGTTACTGAACGCCATAAAGGCTTAGGTGGCTTCCCAATAGCTACACAAGAAGATGTTTTATCATTAATGTCTGGTGGTTTCGATTCGGGTGTTGCTAGTTATCAAATGATTAAAAAGGGTGCTAGAACTCATTATTGTTTCTTTAATCTTGGTGGCTCTGCTCATGAAGTTGGTGTTAAGCAAGTAAGCTATTATTTATGGAATAAGTTTGGTGCTTCTCATAAAGTTAAATTCTTTGCCGTTGATTTTGAACCTGTTGTGGCTGAAATATTAGAAAAAGTTGAAAATAGCCAGATGGGCGTAATACTTAAACGTATGATGATGCGTGCCGCGAGTAAAATAGCTGCAAAAGGTAAAGTTCAAGCGTTAGTTACTGGTGAAAGTTTAGGGCAAGTTTCTAGCCAAACGCTAACTAATTTAAACGTTATTAATCGAGTAACAGAAACACTTATTTTACGTCCGTTAGCGGCTTATGATAAACAAGATATTATTGATATAGCTCGTGATATTGGTACGGAAGATTTTGCGAAAACTATTCCTGAGTATTGTGGTGTTATTTCAAAGAAACCGACAGTAAAAGCGGTATTATCTAAAGTTGAAGAAGAAGAAGGTCATTTCGATTTTGATATTCTTGACAAAGTTATCAGTGAAACACGTGTCTTTGATATTCGTGATATTGGTAAAGAAACCGAAGAAGAAATTCATGCAGTTGATCTTGTGGAAAATATTCCAGAGAATGCTGTAGTGGTTGATATTCGTAGTCCAGAAGAAGAAGAAGATAAACCATTAAACTTAGATAATGTTGAAGTTAAACATATTCCATTCTATAAACTTTCCACACAGTTTGGTGATTTAGATATGAATAAAGATTACTTACTTTACTGTGATCACGGAGTAATGAGTAAGCTACAAGCTCTATACTTGATTGATAATGGTTTTAGTAACGTAAAGGTATATCGTCCATAGTACCGAGTTTAGTTTTGAAACTAGCGTATTAGGCAAGCGCGTTAACTTAGCGCGCTAACGGCTTGCCACATCTTCGTATTTTCTGGTGTGGCAATCTTGTATTTTATACCTAAGCGATGAATATAGCCATTAATGTAATCTATTTCGCTCATACGTTGTGCTGTAATATCACAACGCATAGAAGAGCTATTTTTAGCTGTTGCTTGTGCTACATTTTTCACTATTATTTTAAGATCTGCTAAATCTAAGTTCACCTTTTCAGCATCAGCTACAGCCACTACTTCTTCTAGTAAGATTAAAATTGTTGATGAATATTCAGCATTATTTATTTCACCATTACTGATATCGTTTATTGCTGTTAATGGATTAATAACACAATTTATTGCTAGCTTTAACCATTGTTTTTGATTAATTTCTTGATGAGATGTTACTTGAGGTAGGGCGGCATTTAATAATTTTGTCAGTGATTCTTGCTGTGCTAAGTTTGGCACACCAGAAAGTAAACCAATATCTGTTGAACCGACTCCGGTATGTGTCACCGTAAAAGGCGCTGAGCGCAAACAACCATGTGTTGTGAGTAATGCGTAAATATTCTGGTGTTTGATTACATCTTGCGATAGTTCTGACAAGGTTCCCATACCATTATGAGCAAGTACAATATCAATATTATTCTTTAATTTACTTGCAATATTACTCAGCGCTAACGATATTTGAAAAGCTTTTACGCAAAAAATAATGAGATCAGCTTGCTCAATATCCTCAGTTTGCGCGTAATTAATTTTACCCTGATGTACTAAAGCATTATGATCAGTAAAAGAATATTGATCATAGGATATGGTTACTTGATTTGTCGATGTCTTATTAGACCGCGGCTTAGCTGAAGGATAAGTTGAATCGGTTCTCTTCGAGGGTAACAGATGCAGCCGTGCTTTATTATAATCACCGTGGTTATTTATCATCTGTAAAATATGATGATACCAAAGTAATCCTATCGCGCCTTGCCCAACAATAATAATATTTCTCAACTGAGTACTACCCGCGTCGTTTGCTTTTTTTTATTTTCTGAATCATAAATGATCTATATCGAAAATAAGCAACTTTAAACAGTATGTATAAAACAATACCAGCCACGTCGGCAAAAAAGTCACTAAATTCACCATTTCGAAACCCTAAATAATATTGTCCTAATTCACTGAGTCCAGCATAGAAAGATAAAGTAACAAAAGTAGTTAATAATGAAAGCTTTATCACTGAAATAGCTAACCAGCTTAAGACGAAAAAGCTAATAAAATGACCAATAGTATCTATTTGCGGTGAGCGAAATACTAATCTTGTTAGGGCATCAGGTAATAATAATTCATGGGAAAAAAACAGAGCGATCCCACAACAGAACATAAAAATAAAAAAGGTTAGGTGATGTCGTACTTTCACAAGGTATACATTTTTAAAAAATAAGACCTCAATATTATCATGTCTGCAGCGCTTGTGGATGAAAAATTCTGGTGGCGTCGGCTTGTTTGGCTCTTTTTGCTAGGTATAATAGGGGCAATAATACTTTAATTGAAAGAGAATAATTATGCCATCAATGGATATTGTTTCTGAGACTGACTTAGAAGAAGTACGTAATGCGGTAGATAATGCCAATCGTGAAATATCAACTCGTTTTGATTTTCGCGGTGTAGATGCAAGTTTTGAATGGAAAAAGCCTGCGGTAACGGTAAAGTCTGAAAGTGATTTTCAACTAAAACAACTTTGTGACATGCTACGTAGTCAATTAACTAAGCGTAATGTTGACGCTAAAGCGATGACAATGGGAGCCCCTTCAGCAACGGGTAAAAACTGGAGCCAGCAAGTAACGTTTAAAGAAGGCATTGAGCAAGACGTAGCTAAAAAAGTAGTTAAGTTAATTAAGGCTGAAAAATTTAAAGTGCAAGTTGCTATTCAAGGTGAGCAAGTTCGCGTAACAGGAAAGAAACGTGATGATTTACAAGCGGTAATGCGTTTTGTTCGTGAAGCTGATTTAGAGCAATCATTTCAATTTAATAATTTTAAAGATTAATTTTTATATAGATTTTAATGCTCGCTTATCGAGTTGCAGCCATTCGTCGTAGTGGCTAAAACTCGATATAACACTGCTAGTTTCTCCACTTTAGCCAAACCTGACTGTCGTAAAATCCATCAATACAGGTGCTTTCACCTTTAATAGCAACTTGTACTTTAAATTTTTTAGAGTATCTAACCCTATGCTTCAGTTCTTTACTAAACTAATTATGTTTTTTTAAGTTAATCTCGGATATGGAGGCTAGCCTTTTGAGAAATTCATCATGTCTAGGTGAATTTCAACCTGAAAAATATTAAACAGAGGTCATATATGTCTTATGTAGATGGTTTTGTAGCTGCAGTACCAACAGAAAATAAAGAAAAATATGTTGAACATGCTAAGTTGTCTGCGGTTGTTTTTAAAGATCACGGAGCACTTAAAGTCACTGAAACTTGGGGGGATAATGTTCCTGATGGCGATATAACCTCCTTTCCTATGGCTGTTCATTGCGGCAAGGATGAAACGGTAGTTTTTTCATCTGTATTATGGCCGACGAAAGAGGTACGTGATGCTGGTTGGGAAGCTATTATGGAAGACCCTAGGATGCATCCAGATCAAAATCCAATGCCTTTTGATGGTAAGCGTTTAATATACGGCGGTTTCGAAGTTCTTATAGAGGAATAGCTGCGAGTGTCATTTAAATAACAAGTAACATAAAAGCCAATAATCTGACTGTTAGAAGATATTTGGAATTACTAGATAAAGCTTGAGTTATGCTACCTTAGTTAAATGCTTAAGGTTTGTAACTCGAACTTTATCTATGGGGTAAATTTTTATTTAGCCGTGATCATGTCCACAGCTTTCACCTTCACCATGAATATGGCCGTGTTCAAGTTCTTCTTCAGTAGCTTCACGAATTTCTAAAATATCTACTTCGAAGCTCAAATCAATACCTGCTAATGGGTGATTACCATCAACGGTTACTTCATCGTCTGCTACATCAATTACAATAACGGTTTGTTCACCATCGTCAGTGCTAGCACGAAGTTGAGTACCTAGTGTTAAATCTTCAACGCCTTGCAGTAATTCTTTTGGTACTGTTTGTACATAGTCGTCATGACGTTCACCGTAAGCTTTATCTGCGCTTACATCTACTTTAAATTGATCACCAACTTGATGGCCAAGTAATGCATCTTCAAGACCTTCAATAAGATAGCCTGAACCTTGAATTATGGTCATTGGTTTATCATCATAAGAACTGTCGATTAATGAACCTTCGCTGTCTGATACTGCGTAGTGCATAACAACTACTGAATTGTTGGTAATTTTCATATATTGTCCAATGTTAAAACTGAGTTTAAAGTTAAGTTTAGATGTTAAGCGGTTATGTTAACATTTAAGTAAAGCTATTTCTGTTATTCAACAGCTAATGAGTAAGGTAATGCTTCAATTGCTACCTTAGCATCAGGTTGCGATTTTATTCTTAATTGTGTTGAGCTATCTACATCGTGTCCTAATACTGCTTGGATATAGCATGTTCCATCATCGGCTTGATATGTACATAATACATCACCGGCTTTACGCCAATTTTCACCTAATTGCTTTTCAATTATATCATCACTTTGTATTGGCTGATTTAATGCGGCAGTTAATGAAAAGAGTGCTTTTTTATTTTTACCTAAATACTGCATACGAGCGACAGTTTCTTGGCCTAAATAGCAGCCTTTAGTAAAACTGATACCGTGAATAGCCTGCAGGTTAAGCATTTGAGGAACGTATTCACCGCTATTTTCACCAGATAACTGTACAAAACCTTCACTGATTTCGAGCAAATTCCAGATATTATTAGAGTAAACAGGTAAATTTGTTTTTTCTAAAATATTTTCTAAGCAAGGTGCTGAATCAATTAATAAATAACGTGATTTTTGTCCGGGAATATAAACAAGAGTAGTTGTATCAGATTGGACTACAGGGTTTAAACTGTCTGGAATTCGAGAAAAACTGTTTTTTAATGTAGTTATAGCGTCATCACCTACCAGAGCAAAAATCGCCAACTCTTTGGTTTCAGATATATCAACTTTGGCAAAAACACCAAATTTCTTTAATTCTGCTATAGATGACTCAATACTCGATTTAGGCTGAATCAATAAATGTGCATCGTTTCTATTTAATAAGCGAAAAACACTAAAAGTTTTTCCTTTAGCATCGCAATGTGCGCCAACAAGTAAGCTATGTTCTGTACTCGTGGTAACGTCACAGGTAACTTGTCCCTGCAAATACTTGCTCTTTTCTTCACCCGTTAATGAAATAGCACTATAATGGTTCAGTGAAACTAAATAAGTGTTGGGTAATTTTTCTAGAGTAGGTAAGTTTACTTCAAGGTTTATTGACATAAGAAAAGCCTATACTGTAGTTAATAAAAGATAAATAAGGGTGAAAGAGCAAAAAATCAAGTTCAGTTGTAAAAAAGACACAATTTATTGGCGGTAAAACAGCTGTTGTTGTTACAATGTATTCTACTAAACAACGCGTTAAAGCAAAACGGTTACTCCTTAGAACATCACTTTAGGTAAATTACTATGCCAACATCAATTAGCTCTCAAGAAAAAAATCCTCAACCTATAGTCAATAAAGCTAGACTAAGATGGGCTTGTCGCCGTGGTATGCTAGAGTTAGATATACTATTCATCCCGTTTGTTGATGAAGCTTATGATAATTTAACATCGAAAGAACAATACATTTTTGAACGTTTACTTACCGAGCAAGACCCAGATTTATTTGCTTGGTTCATGGGACATAAAACTTGTGAAGATAAAGAACTTAACACCATGGTGCAACTTATTCTCAACCGCGTTAAAGTATAATATATGCGTTAAAAGCTCACGCTATAAAACTATGTTATATGCGGGCGTTTGGGTTGTATTATTGCTATTACCATTACTCTTGTTGACTTATGCTTATCATCTAGCAGTAGTCATTATTGTGCTTACGTTATTTATATTTGGCTTATGGGTTTCAAATAAACCTGTTGAATTTATTACTGACGTAAACTTTGAATTAAGTAGAGAAGGTGATTGCTCTTTTAAAGGGAGTGACCACTATCAATTGCAAGAAAGTAGTCGTTTTAGTTTTTTGGGCTGTTGGTTGATTTTACAGCCCAAAACTCCAGCTAACTTGATATTTAACGATAACCAAGCTTACAAAAACAAAACACTCTTTATTTACCGTGATAGTTTAAGTAAGCAAGACTTCTCTCGGTTAGCGACTGTTATTGCTCAACTGAATCGTCAACCTTAGGCACTAAACTTTTATTTGAACTCAATTTACTGGTTAATATTGTTGGTTTTGCGTCTGGTAAGGTATCTGGAAAATCTAGCGTGTAATGAAGACCTCGGCTTTCTTTTCTTTTCAGAGCACAATGAATAATTAGCTCAGCGACTTGTACTAAGTTTCTTAATTCTAGTAAATTATTACTGACTTTGAAGTTTTGATAATAATCTTGAATTTCTTGCTGTAGTAATTCAACACGATGCAAAGCGCGTTCAAGCCTTTTAGTTGTTCTTACAATACCAACATAATCCCACATAAATAGGCGTAGTTCATGCCAGTTATGCTGAATAACCACTTCTTCATCCGAGTCGGTTACTCGACTCTCATCCCAAGGCGGTAAGGTAATAAAAGAGTTGCTATGCGTTAACGAACCACTAATTTCTAATGCAGCAGCTCGTGCATAAACTAAGCATTCAAGTAATGAATTACTCGCTAAACGATTTGCACCATGTAGCCCTGTGTAAGACATTTCACCAATAGCATAAAGCTGATGAACATCCGTTCTACCGTGTTGGTCTATCATTACACCACCACAAGTATAATGTGCCGCAGGTACTATAGGCATAGGTTGTTTGGTGATATCAATGCCTAAATCTTTAGTACGTCGATAAATCGTTGGGAAATGTTGTTTGATAAAATCAGCGGGTTTATGGCTTATATCTAGGTACATACAGTCAACACCTAAACGCTTCATTTCAAAATCTATCGCACGGGCAACAATATCTCTAGGTGCTAGTTCAGCGCGCTCATCAAAAGCCGGCATAAAGCGGCTGCCATCAGGTCGTCTTAATTTAGCGCCTTCACCACGTAATGCTTCTGTTAATAAAAAAGTACCAGCATCAGGATGAAATAAACAGGTGGGATGAAATTGATTAAATTCCATGTTTGCTACACGACAGCCTGCTCGCCATGCCATAGCAATACCGTCACCACTAGCAACATCAGGATTAGAAGTGTATTGATAAACCTTGCTCGCACCGCCTGTAGCTAAAATAGTTTTTTGGGCGTAAATGCTTTCAACTTTCTCTGTATTTCTATTCCATATATAAGCGCCAATACATTGTTTTTTACCATTGGCTTTTTTAGCATCAGTACTTTTAGCGTCAATATTATCGCAAATAAGATCAATGGCATTATAACGTTCAAATATGCGAATACGTGAGTGTTGCTTAACTCGCTCAGATAGGGTGGTTTGAATAACTTTACCGGTTGCATCTGCAGCGTGAAGAATACGACGATGGCTATGACCGCCTTCTCTGGTTAAATGATATTTAGCTTGGCCTTGAGGGTCATCTTCTTTATCAAAATTAACACCTTGCTCAATTAGCCAATCAAGGCAAGCTTTTGCACTTTCAGCCGTATACCGAACCGCACTTTCATCGCAAAGGCCAGAGCCAGCAATAAGTGTGTCTGAAATATGATCTTCAATACTATCATTTTCATCAAAAACGGCTGCTATACCACCTTGAGCATAATAAGTAGATCCTTCATTTAATGGACCCTTACTTAATATAACAACATCTGCATTTTTTGCTAAATGTAAAGCAAGTGTTAAACCAGCAGCACCGCTGCCAATAATTAAAACGTCACAATTATTTTGTTGATTCATATATACGAATGTTCAGTGAAATCAGTTATTATAGTTAGATATTAACGTTAATTAACGTTTGATAATAGAGCTAATAAGTACGAATTGAGACTAAAATAGAAATAAATTAAATTAAATAGAACTTTTTCTAGAACCTGTAGTCTTAATTTATGCGTTTGTTATGAGCCAAATGTGTAAAATAATTTTTTACTCTCAATTTTGAAGAGTATATTTAGGAGAAATGGCTCAAATGAGCGAACAGAACGTCGACCAAGTATTGGTTGAGCGGGTTCAGCAAGGGGATAAAAACGCCTTCAACCTGTTAGTAACTAAATATCAGCATAAAGTGTCTAACCTAGTGTCGCGCTATGTAAGTAATCACAGTGATGTGCCCGATATAGTACAAGAAGCTTTTATAAAAGCTTATCGTGCCTTACCTAATTTTAGAGGGGAAAGCGCATTTTATACTTGGCTATATCGAATCGCAGTAAATTGTGCAAAAAATCATAGTGTCGCTTTAGGTCGTAAACCACCAAGTAATGATGTTGAAATAGAAGATGCTGAGTTTTATGATGGAGGGGAAGCGCTCAGAGAGAATGCTTCACCTGAAAAAGTATTACTTACTGAAGAAATTAAAAAGGTGATTTTCGATACAATAGCTCAACTACCAGATGACTTGAGAATGGCAATAAATTTTCGAGAAATTGAAGGGTTAAGTTATGAAGAAATAGCAACCATTATGGAATGTCCTGTTGGTACAGTACGTTCGCGAATTTTTAGAGCACGTGATGTAATAGATAAAAAGATTACACCATTACTAAAAAATTAACTTTCGCAATAATGGATAGTTAAACGAAAGTTTATCAATTTTAACACCAATTTAGGTGTGAATTAAAAGGTTAAAGTATGAGTGAAAGTAAGTTTGAGACAATATCATCTATAGTTGATAATTATCGTGTTCCTGAGCAAGAGTCAGAACAAACTATTGACGAGATGCTCAAGGATGAAGACTTAGCAAATACCTGGGAGAACTATCATTTAATTGGTGATGTAATGCGCAATGAAGTACCCGCAGCATTACAGTTAGATTTATCTGCACAAATAGCATCAGCAATTGCAGATGAACCAACGGTACTAGCGCCTAGTCGGTCGAGTAGTAATGTTTCTACTGGATTTAAAGCTAAAGTCGTTCAGCTTATCAAGCCTGTTGGTCAATTCGCTATTGCAGCCTCAGCTGCAGGACTAATGATTATTGGCGTACAGCAAAATACCGCTGATACCAATGAAATTATTATGCCAAGCCAAATTGTACAAACGAAACCGCTAGGTGGGTTTGCCAATCCAGTAAGCTTTAATTATCAACAAAATACTAAATCTCAACAAAATACTAAGTCTCAACAACAAGCTGAACTTGAACAAAGAATTGAACAACAAAGACGTTTCCAAGCTTTATTATCAGATCACGAGCAACAAATTAAGTTGAGCGAAGTCAGACAAAACGATAACACAGAAAGTCTTGTTGAAATTAAAAAAGAATTAGAGAAATCTCAATAGAAAATTAACCCTTTATTGCCCCTATATGAAACGTGAGTAACTTAAGTATAATGAGTTATTCACTTTTTAATGTCTAAAACACGAGAAAATATGAAAACACTAACATCATTCTCCTTTATCTGTATTTTTATCACCAGTTTATTTGTTAGTTTTTCAGCGTTCTCTGCTGATGAAGAGCAAGCAAAACTACTTTTAGAGCGTCTTTCTCAATCATTACGTCAGGTAAATTTTAATACTTCTTTTGTTGTTGTTAAAAATAACCAAGCTGAACCTTACCACTGGCTACACGGTATTGCAGAAAATGAAACGGCAGATAAAGATGACAGTAACAAGTATGTAGAGCTTGAAATATTAGCTTTATTAAATGGCCCTCGTCGCGATATTTTACGTATTAATAATACCGTTAGTTATAACGAACCAGAGTATGCACCATACTCTATCGACTCTTCACAAATTAGTGGTCCAATTCCGGCTGTTTTTAGCCAAGATATCAGTGTTTTAGAAAAAAATTATCACCTAGTTTTAGTAGGAAAAAATAGAGTGCTAGGTAGAGCCGCGCAATTGGTGCGTATTGTGCCAAAAGACTCGCATCGTTTTGGTTACTGGATTTGGTTAGATCAACAAAGTGGCTTGCTATTAAAGTTAGCAATCATCACCCGTAAAGGTAACTTACTTGAGCAAATTCAGTTTACTCATTTAGACATAACGGACACTATTTCTGAAAACCTCAGTCAATTAAAAACTACTGAATTACCCAAAGTTGTGGATGTTACTACTCAACAAAAAGTGACAGATCTAGCCTGGCAAGTTAATTGGCTACCTACTGGTTTTGAATCGATCAAATCAGATAGACACCGCATTAGCACTAATAAACAAGCTGTTGAATTTATGCTTTTTAATGATGGTTTAGTTGATATTTCGGTTTATGTTAACCCAAGCCAAGAAAAAAATAGAGCATTAGAATTCGGTAACGATGGTGCTACGTTAGTGTTGAGCCAAGTAGTTAATAATATTGAAGTGAGCGTTGTTGGAAAAATCCCTTTAGAAACAGCTAAAGAAATAGCTAATTCAGTGAGCTTTAATGCTAAGGCAGTCTCACCCTAATGGAAGAACTAGCAACGGTTACCGGGATTAGTCGTGGAGACATTACAGTAGTCAGTCAAATAAAGTCTACCTGCAATAGCTGTTCGCAGGTTAGTAGCTGTGCTAACGGACAGGTTGCTAAAGCTATTCCTCATAAAAAGCTATCATTCACTTTGAGTAAACCTAAATCACTCTATAATCAAGTTATCGATATTGGCGATAGTGTTTTATTAACAGTACCTGAAGAAGATGTATTACGCAGTGCTTGGCAAGTTTATTTACTACCAATCTTTGGGCTTTTTTCTTTTTCAGCATTCGGGCAATGGTTAGTACAGGAAGATATACTCGCTCATGAGTTAATCGCAATGGTTATAGGCACTTTCGGTGGCTATTTAGGTTATCGATTAGCTAAAAAGCTACAAAGTGATCCAATAAAGCAAAAAAAATTACAACCTAAGATTTTACGCGTTTTACCTAAGCCGCTCGAAGTCGACAATATTAGCGAAAGTTAACATGTGTTGTGAAAATTCTGAACAAAAGATAGCCCCAGCGCGCTAAATTCGTTAAGATCACGCCATTCTTGAATTAATAACTTTTTATCTGAATAGCCATTTATGAAAAACATACGTAACTTCTCAATTATTGCTCATATCGATCACGGTAAATCAACACTTTCAGATCGTCTAATTCAACATTGTGGGGGGTTGCAAGCACGTGAAATGGAAGCCCAAGTTCTTGACTCAATGGACATTGAACGTGAACGTGGTATTACCATTAAAGCACAAAGTGTTACTTTAGATTATATTGCTAAAGATGGTGAAACTTATCAACTCAACTTTATCGATACTCCCGGCCATGTTGATTTCTCTTATGAAGTATCACGCTCTCTAGCCTCATGTGAAGGTGCATTACTGGTTGTTGATGCCGGACAAGGTGTTGAAGCACAAACAGTGGCTAATTGTTATACTGCTATCGAAATGGATTTAGAAGTAATTCCTATTTTGAATAAAATAGATTTACCACAAGCCGATCCTGAACGTGTTTGTGAAGAAATTGAACATATTATTGGTATTGATGCTACTGATGCCGTGACTTGTTCAGCAAAAACAGGTCTTGGTATTGAAGATGTGTTAGAAACTATTGTTAAAAATATCCCACCACCGAAAGGTCAGTACGACGCTCCTTTGCAAGCTTTAATTGTTGATTCATGGTTTGATAACTATCAAGGCGTTGTTTCTTTAGTTCGTGTAATAAACGGTGAAATTAAAAAAGGCGATAAGATGTTGGTGATGTCTACAGGACATGTTCACCAAGTTGATAAAGTTGGCATATTTACACCTAAGCAAGTTGATACTGGCATATTACGCGCAGGTGAAGTTGGTTTTGTTATTGCTGGAATTAAAGAAATTCATGGTGCACCGGTAGGTGATACCATGACTATCAGCAAAAAAGAAACAGACAAAGCACTACCTGGCTTTAAAAAAGCACAGCCACAAGTTTATGCGGGGATTTTTCCGATAAGCTCAGATGAATATGAAAATTTTCGTGATGCACTTAATAAATTAAGCCTTAACGATGCATCATTATTTTTCGAACCTGAAAATTCTTCTGCTTTAGGCTTTGGTTTCCGTATTGGTTTTCTTGGCATGTTGCACATGGAAATTATTCAAGAGCGTTTAGCACGTGAATATGATCTTGACTTAATTACGACAGCGCCAACCGTAAATTATGAAATTGCTTGTACAAATGGTGAAGTATTATCTATCGATAATCCTGCTGATTTACCTGCAATAAATAATATTGACGAAATTCGCGAACCTATTGTACAAGCTAATATTTTAGTACCGCAAGAATACTTAGGTAGTGTTATTACCTTATGTATTGAAAAGCGTGGTGTACAAAAAGATATTATTTATCACGGAAATCAAGTTGCCGTTACTTATGAATTACCTATGGCTGAAGTGGTTATGGACTTTTTTGATAAATTAAAATCAACAAGTCGTGGATATGCTTCGCTTGATTACAACTTTATTCGCTTCCAAGAAGCCGATATGGTGCGTGTCGATGTTATGATTAATGGCGATAGAGTTGATGCTTTAGCTATGATTACACACAGAGATAACTCTGTTTCACGTGGACGTTTGTTAGTTGATAAACTAAAAGAACTGATTCATCGCCAAATGTTTGATATTGCTATTCAGGCTGCTATTGGTAATAACGTTATCGCAAGAACAACCGTTAAACAATTACGTAAGAATGTAACGGCTAAATGTTATGGTGGTGATATTAGTCGTAAGAAAAAGTTATTACAAAAACAAAAAGACGGCAAGAAGCGCATGAAACAGGTAGGTAATGTTGAAGTACCTCAAGAAGCGTTTTTAGCGGTACTTAAATTAGATAGTTAACAAAAAAATACAAATCATAAGTATTGAACTAAAAAATATTCAGTACTTATTTTTTTGACAATTAAAAATAGGAATTTTATGGCTGTTTATTTTTCAATTATCTTAGTCGCAATTACGGTAATAACCGGTATTGTTTGGCTTGTAGATAAGTTTTATTTGGCACCTCAACGTAAGTTAAACGTTGAGGAAGCGCAAGATGCACTAAAAGCACAAGGTGGAGCTGAATTACCAAAAGAAACTATTGCAAAGCTGATGGAACCATCACCTTTAATTGATACTTCTGTTCAAATTTTCCCTATTATAGCCTTTGTTTTAGTTTTAAGATCTTTTCTTTATGAACCTTTTCAAATACCTTCTGGTTCGATGATGCCAACATTGCTTGATGGTGATTTCATCTTAGTGAATAAGTTTAATTATGGTTTAAGGGATCCTGTTGCTCGTAATAAATTTTTTGAGGTTGGCCTACCTAAAAGAGGTGATGCTGTTGTATTTAAATACCCAAGAGATCCTCGTATAGATTATATAAAGCGTGTTATTGGCTTGCCTGGTGATCGTATTATTTATAGAAATAAATCTTTATATATTAAACAAGCCTGTAAAGAGTCAGATACTAGCTGTCCAGACTTTGTACAAATTGTGAATAATTTTACTAATAAGTATCAAGGGCCTGATGCAGAAGAGGGAATGAACCAATTTGAAGCAGTAATGTTCGATAAAACGCACAATATTTTGAATAATCAGAACGTGTTACCTAGAACAGGACATTATTTTCAGCAAGCGGGTACCGGTCAAGATGAATTCTTAGTTCCTGAAGGTCATTATTTTGTTATGGGTGATAACCGTGATAACTCTCTTGATGGCCGTTTTTGGGGGTTTGTACCTGAAGAAAACTTAGTAGGACAAGCCGTTGCGATTTGGATGAGTTTTGATTTTGAACGCACTGATGAAAGTATTTTACCTCACTGGATACCAACAAATGTCCGTTTTGAGCGAATTGGCGCAATAAACTGATGAGTAATAAAAATCAAATTAGTGCTATTTCTATTAATCGATTGTCAAAAAAAATTGGTTACACTTTTTCTCAACCTGAGCTACTTATACAAGCACTTACTCATCGAAGCGCGAAAGGGCAGCATAATGAAAGGCTTGAGTTTCTAGGTGATTCTATTTTAGGTTTTGTTATTGCAAAAGCTTTATTTGATAAGTTCCCTAAGCATAACGAAGGCGACTTAACTCGTATGCGTTCTAGTTTAGTGAAAGGCGTAACCTTAGCTGAAATTGGACGGGACTTTAATTTAGGTGATTACTTAATATTAGGTCCAGGAGAGCTGAAAAGCGGTGGGCATAGACGAGAATCTATCTTAGAAGATGCGATTGAAGCTATTATTGGCGCGGTATATTTAGATTCCAATATATCTCAATGTAAGCAGTTGATTTTATCGTGGTTTGCTCAGCGACTAGATGCAATTAAGCCAGGAAATGAGCAAAAAGATCCTAAAACTCGTTTGCAAGAATACCTTCAAGGTAGAAAAATACCTTTACCTGTTTATGATGTTATTGATACAAGTGGTCAATCGCATAACCAGCATTTTACTGTCAGCTGTATTACCGAAGTTGTCAATAAAGAGGTTATTGCTCAAGGTACAAGTAGGCGAAAAGCCGAGCAAGCTGCGGCACAAGAAGTTTTAGCACAGTTAGAGCAAATTAGTCTTAAGCAAAAAAATACCAAGGTAAAATAGTCAATGAATAATGAATCTACTCGTGCAGGGATAATTGCCATCGTTGGCCGTCCGAATGTAGGGAAATCTACTTTACTTAATGCGTTGCTTGGTCAAAAAATTAGCATAACATCTCGTAAACCGCAAACAACACGTCATCGTATTTTAGGTATTCTTACCGAAGAAAATAGACAAGCTATTTTAGTTGATACACCGGGCCTTCATTCTGAAGAAAAAAGAGCAATAAATCGTTTGATGAACCGTGCTGCGACTAGTTCTATTGCTGAAGTTGAACTTATTCTTTTTTTAGTTGAAGGTACTCATTGGACATCTGATGATGATTTAGTCCTTAATAAAATCAAAAAAAGTGGCTCACCTTGCATTTTAGTGGTTAATAAAATCGATAATATTGCTGAGAAAGATGATTTATTACCTCATTTACAAAAACTAGGTGCAATGCATGACTTTACTGATATTGTGCCTATTTCTGCAAGTAAAGGGCATAGTGTTGGTACGATAAAAAAACTGTGTTTAGACAGCTTACCAGAAAGCGAATTTTGGTTTCCTGAAGATCATATCACGGATAGATCAAGCCGCTTTATGGCGTCAGAAATCATTCGTGAAAAGCTTATTCGCTTTACAGGTGATGAACTTCCTTATTCAATTACCGTTGAAATAGAACAGTTTAAAATGGATGATAAAGGTATTATTCATATTAACGCATTAATTTTAGTTGAACGTGATAGCCAAAAGCGAATGGTTATTGGTAATAAAGGTGAGCGCCTAAAAACTATTGGTCAAGAAGCTAGACGCGATATGGAAAACTTATTTGATAGTAAGGTCTTCTTAGAAACGTGGGTCAAGGTTAAATCTGGCTGGGCAGATGATGAACGTGCGTTAAGAAGTTTAGGCTATGGTGATGACTATTCTGGTTAGTGGCTAATTAAGTAACAGATAAGCTAATAAATAAATATTTATTTATTAGCTTATTCTATTAAATGATGTATTAAGAAAATAAATAGTAGAAAAATGTCAAATATTCAAGTGGAACATCATGCTTTTGTACTCCATTCTCGTCCGTTTAAAGAGAATCAGCAATTGCTTGAATTGTTAACTGAATATGAAGGTAAAACCTCCGCGCTTGTTTATGTTGGCCAATCTAAACGGTCTATTAAAAAAGGCATGATTCAGCCTTTCTTACCCTTAAAACTTACTTTTAAAGACAGCAATGCGAATTTAAAGCGCATTACTGGTATTGAAGCAATTGGTAACTCTTATTCTTTAAGCAAACATTATTTATATAGTGGTTTTTATGTAAATGAACTTTTGGTAAAACTATTAACTAATGATATTGTCTGTGAAGACGTATTTAAACAATATCAGTTAACGTTAATATCCCTATCTGAAAATTTACCTATTGCTCCTCAATTAAGACAATTTGAATTATGTTTGTTAGAAGAGTTGGGCCAATCGTTTGATTTTAGCCCAGTATTTAATGAAGTAACTGATAATGTTGCAGGTTTTTATTATGTTATAGAGCAAGGTTTTGTCCCTGCCTATAATTACTCAATAAGTAATATAACTACGCCTTGGTTTAATACCGAACATTTACAATCAATTGCGGAGCACATTTATCATGGTGCAGAGCTTATTCATAAAGAAGCCGAACATACGTTTAAACTATTAATGCGAAATGTTTTAACCCATCTACTTGATGGCAAACCTTTAAATAGCCGTAAATTATTTGAAAAAAAATAATGGCTAAGTAATGAGAAAAATAAGTGAGAATAAAATGAAAGAGTTACTTTTAGGTGTTAATGTCGATCATATTGCGACTTTACGTCAAGCTAGAGGAACAAATTACCCTGATCCAGTGTACGCTGCCAGTGTCGCTGAGCATGCAGGTGCAGACGGTATAACCGTACATTTACGCGAAGATAGACGCCATATCCAAGATCGTGATATTCACGTATTAAAGCAAACACTGCACACCCGAATGAATTTTGAGATGGCAGTTACTGACGAAATGATCGCGATTGCCTGTGAAGTTAAACCTGCTTTTTGTTGTTTAGTACCTGAAAAAAGAGAAGAGCTCACAACCGAAGGTGGCTTAGATGTTATTAGTCAACTTGAAAAGATATCTGAAGCAGTGACAAAGCTCTCAGCAGTAGGCATACAGGTGAGTTTATTTATCGATGCTGATAAAGGGCAAATTGATGCTGCTTTAGCGAGTGGTGCACCCTATATTGAAATACATACTGGTCAATATGCAGATGCAACAGAAGAGTCAGTTCAACAAAGTGAATTAGCACGTTTAACTGATGGGATTAAATATGCGCACAGTATTGGTTTGAAAGTGAATGCAGGCCATGGTTTAAATTATTTTAATGTTAAGCCTATTGCTGCAATAGAGGAGATCATAGAATTAAATATTGGTCATGCGATTATCGCTCGTGCAGTTATTGATGGTCTGGATAAAGCTGTCAGAGATATGAAAGCGTTAATGTTAGAAGCAAGACAGTAGCTTTTAGCGCAACTATTATGTTGAACCGAGTTTAGGTTAGTTAGTACTGGAGGAAAATCGTATATGCCTGTTATTGGTATTGGTACAGATATTGTGGAAATAAGCCGTATTGCTAAAATGTCTGATAATACTCGTGAGCGTTTAGCTAAACGGGTATTAACACCGAATGAATATGAACGCTTTAGTACAATGAATTTAAACTCAGTTAATAATGCTGTTAGCTACTTGGCTAAACGTTGGGCGGGAAAGGAAGCCGCAGCGAAAGCTTTAGGCACTGGCATAGCAAGTGGTGTTTCTTTTCAACATATAGAAATAGTCACGCTTGAAAGCGGGCAGCCAACGCTAATACTCTCTAATAGAGCCTTAGAAATAGCTCTATCAAAAAAATCTAAGTATTGGCATATTTCGCTAGCGGATGAAAAACTTTACGCGACAGCTTTCGTGACACTTTCATAAAGTAGTCAAAAATATTAAATTAAGGATAACTGTTTAATATTTTTTGTTTTATTTTTATTTTTTTTATACTAATATTGAGTTCTTATATTTGCGGAATTCTGCATTTTAATTGTAGCTATTAGCTTTTGTTGTTTAAATAAGGAATTTTCATGCAAACAGAAGAGAAAATTATACTTGAAAGGCGTCAACGTTCATCCGATAAGTCTATGTTGTGGGATAAGCTATCTTTAGCGCAAAAATTTTCAGCCAGTAGTTTAGGCAAGTTTGGCTATGAGTTGTCTTTTGTACGGACTGTAAAAGGACATGGAGTGGCAGTTCTTACTTGTAACTCTGGTGTTGCTATCATTACAGAAGACGGCGAGATCGATACAAGCCCTATCATTGAGCTTCGTGATTAATACCTAAATCAGGTATGTTGCTATTGAGTTCAACTAATACGCTAGGCGCTTTTTTTAATATTAGCTCTATTTGCTCAAAAAATTCTAAAAATTCAGGCTCTAATGCATCTAAAGAAACTTCTTTTTTCAGTTGTGTTTCTATTTCTTGGCAAATATTAGTTAAATACGGAACACCAGTGTAACAGCAGGTACCGTTTAGTTTATGTATTAATGTTTTTAATTGAGTACTATCTTGTTTTTCTAACGCAGCACTAATATTTCTTTTACTTTCGGGTAAGTAGTCAATTAACCCTGTAAACATTTCTTTAGCTAAATTCTCTTTTCCACCTGTTCTTTTAAGTGCTAATGGCCAATCTATTATCTTTATACTGTTCTCTGTTTTTTGAACTAAAGGTAAGGACTCCCTTGTTATCAGTGTGCTTTTTATAGCGCTATCTAGAAAATAATTAATATCGCAATATTCATAAATAATGTGATTAAGCATAGTTTCATCTATAGGCTTAGTCATGTAAGCATCAAACCCTTGCTGCTCCATTCTTTCTTTTTCACCACTTAAAGCATGAGCTGTCACAGCAATTATAGGCGTCTTTTCGTTGTAAGAATTACGTCTTATGGCTTGTAATGCGCTTATTCCATCCATTACTGGCATTTGAATATCCATGAAAATTAATGTGAAAATTTCATTTTGACATAATTCTAATGCTTTTAAGCCATTTTCAGCCAAGACTACTTCACTAACTTGCTCACGTAATAGCGCATTAATTAACTTTAAGTTAGCTTCGTTGTCGTCTACCGCGAGGACCTTGATCGGCAAAATATTTTTATTAGGTGTTGATAAGTATTCTGGCTCTGCTAACAAAGCACTGTAGAGTTTATTTGTTGTTATTGGTTTACTTAAACAACTCAATGCACCACTGGCTAGCAGAGCATCATGTAAGCTAGGTGAGTTACTGTTAATAGCTAAATGTATGTTAGGTATTTGCGGCTTAATTTTAGTTATTGTTTTCTTTAAGTCACTTAATGCAGTTGCTGTTTTATCGTGACCAATTAATGCAAAGTCAAAGTTTTCATCTTCATTCTTCGACGAACTTTCAAGTAATTCATTTAATTGTTTCTTACTTTCTACTTGAGTTATTTTCATATCCCAATTGGATAATATGTCATATGTTGCAGCTCTACTATGTGAATGAGGTTCATAATATAAAATAGATTTATTGGTCAATAGTAAGTGCTCTAACTCTCCTGTAACAGGTAATGTGTTCATGCCGCATTCAAAATTAAACCAAAACTTTGAGCCATGGTTTTCATTTGAACTAAAACCTATATCTCCTTTCATTTCATGGGCAAGTCTTTGGCAAATAACTAAACCTAAACCAGTTCCACCATGTAATCGGGTTATACTTTGATCCGCTTGCGTAAAAGCTTTAAATATTGTTTTCTGTTGTACGTTGCTCATACCAATACCACTGTCAGCAACTGTTATCTTGATGGAAGCACGTTTAGCATTAATGATGTTAAAGGTAACGTCAATAATGACAGAGCCATGTTGAGTAAACTTAATCGCATTACTGACTAAGTTACTCATTATTTGTTTGATGCGCATAGCATCACCTAATAAAGAATCAGGAAGTGAATTATCAATTCTTATTGATAATTCTAATTCTTTTTTATGAGCACTCGGTGCTAAAAGCACTAAACTCTCATCAATAGATTCTCTAAGTGAAAAGGGGATACTTTCTATTACCATTTTCCCTGCTTCAAGCTTGGAAAAGTCAAGAATATCATTAATTATGGTCAGGAGGTTATTTGCAGATCTATCTATTGTTTGTAAGTAATCTCGTTGGGAGTCACTTAATGGTGTTTTAAGTACTTGTCGTGTAAAACCTATAACCCCATTCAATGGTGTGCGTAATTCGTGACTCATGTTAGCTAAAAATTCGGACTTGATCTTATTTGCATCCTGAGATTTTTTCTTAGCGATACTTAGCTCAACATTTTGAATTTCATATTGTTCTAGACTTTCACGCAAATCAATTGTTGCTTGGTCAATACTACCTTGCATCTCATTTTGGTAATTACCTAATGATTGTGCCATAGCATTGATACCGGTTTTTAAAAAATTTAGTTCACCAATTAACAGTTGTCCAGTTACACGGCTTTCAAGCTTTCCTTCTCGAATACGATCAATAGCATTCACCATGGAGTTGATCGGTTTAGTCACATTTTTAATCAGCGTCAGCGCTAAAAGACTACTTAGTAAAACAGCAAAGAAAGCGAGGCCTAATGCAATAATATATTGGTTTTGTTGCTTAAGTTTAATCCAACTCTTATCTACATGAATCGCGATATAACCTAAAGGTGTTAATACCTTATTATTGTCGAAGCTCTCCTCTAGGATCGGTGTTCTGAATATAATGAAGTCATCAAAATGCTCTCCTTGGGTATACAAAGGTGGCTTTTGTGCAGGTTTTAATCGCATTAAGTTAGTATCACCATGGTAGGCACTGGTAACAAAAATTTGATTATCTAAAGTAAATACGGTGATGCTTTTGATAATACTTGATTGGCTGCGATGAACTGCGCTGATGATAGATCGAACTTTTTCGCGGTTGTTATTAATATATGCTTCTTTAGTCGTAATAGCTAAAGGTTCGATAATACTTTGAGATCGTAAATTTAAGAACTCATTTAATTCTGTACTACGGTTATATGAAAAATAGCTGGCAAGTCCAAAGCTGATTAATGCTATAGGAACAATAGTTAGTAATATAACCCAGTCTTTGAGGCTTAATTTATGCATTATTAATAGTGTTTAATATTTATTCGTTTTACCCTAAACCCGTAACTTCAGGTGGAACGAGTATAAAACTAGTGTAAAATGATCATCCTGATAAGCCTATAATGTCATATGCTTAATAAAATTACACTTTTTAGTTGAATTCAGCTTTAGCTATTGATGTAAGCCCAAATAAAGAAAATTCCTAGGTATTCAATAATGGCAAACTTTTTCCAAGTAAGTAATAAAAAGTCAGTTAAAGCCCAAGAAAAACAAAAACTAACAGTAAAGGTTGAAAGGTTAGACTCAAATGGCTGTGGTGTTGCTTATTACCAAAGTAAACCTGTTTTTATTCATGGTACTTTGCCGAACGAAAACGTTGACGCAAAAGTAGTTGAGCAAAAAAGCAAATACACCCTAGCTAAACTATTAACAATCAACAAAGCGAGTCAGCATAGAGTTATAGCCAAATGCCAGCATTTCACTCTGTGTGGTGGCTGCGATATACAACACCTAGAGTATTCACAGCAACTTGATTTTAAAAAGAATAAAATTATAGAGCTATTTTCTCGCTCTGGTGTTGCAGGCAATATTGTTGCTACATTACCCTGGCAAGCTCCTATTGTTAGTTCGCCGTGGGAATACCGTCGCAAAGCGAGAATAGGCGTACAATTTGATAAACACTCACAAGCGACTATTGGCTTTAGACAAAAGGCTACTAATCAGCTTGCCGCTATTAAATCATGCCCTGTGCTTGTTGAACCCGCGGCTAATATATTTCCTTTATTAAAAACATTGATTAATAAACTAAGTGTAAAAAAAGCGATTGGTCATATTGAAATTATTAGTACAGACGATTTAGATACTACTGATCTGGCAACCGTTGATATAAATAGCACTACGAAGCCATTAAAAAAGTTAACACTCATTATACGCCAAATTAGAGCGATAAATGAACATGATCGTAAGCTGTGGCAAGAGTATGCTGAAAAAAACTGTTGGAATATTTATTTTCAAACTAATGATAGTAATAAAGAAAATATTAACAAAAGCTCGTTAGTTTCAGCTGATAGTTTAAGTTATCGTCTAGCTAACGGAATTCAAATTAACTTTTCTAGCACAGACTTTATTCAAATAAATCAGCAAGTAAATATGGCCATGGTAGAGCAAGCACTTGATTGGTTGTCGCCACAAAAAAATGATGACATATTAGATTTGTTTTGTGGTCTTGGAAACTTTAGTTTGCCGTTAGCGCAACAAGCTAAGCAAGTTATTGGTGTTGAAGGTGTACAAAGTATGGTTGATAAAGCTAGCGCGAACGCTAAATTTAACCACATTGATAATTGCCGATTTTTTCAAGCTGATTTAAACAGCGAATGGTTGTCTAATGCTTGGGCGAAACATGAATTTAATAAAGTATTATTAGATCCTGCTAGGGCAGGTGCTGAATTTGCTGTAGAACAAGTGATTAAACTTAATATTCCTACAATTTTATATGTTAGCTGTGATCCAACAACACTAGCAAGAGATAGTCAGTTACTTATTTTAAAAGGTTATAAAATTGAAAAAATAGGATTGATAGATATGTTTTCTCAAACAAAGCATGTTGAGACTATGGTATTGTTTAATCGGTAGGTAAACTAAATTATTGTTGATGATAGTTAACGACAATACTGCATGGGTAAATAGATTTGGACTACCAATATTATACTATTTCATTAGGGCTATGATTTGTTGTACGTAGGAAAAATAAATCAAAGTAAAGCGTTCGATTGAGCGTTAGTTGCCTATTGTGATTGAGAGTAACGTTCTCATGGAATATGTTAATCCGTACAAGTGGGCATAGTTTAGTTAAATTGGTATCAGTTCGTGGCTTTTATAAAGGAAAGAAAATGGTTTCGGTGCGTAAATCTCATCAGGTTGTTAGTGTAAATTTCAAACATTGGCTAACAGAGCAATCTTTACCCGACGAAAAACAACAAGCACTTGAGCAGTTGTGGGAACAAGTTTCGCCATTTTTTCAGCTACACGAAGCGAGTTTGTTAAAAGCAAGGGAAATGGTCGAGATACTTTCTAATTTAAATCTAGATGCAGACTCATTATTAGCTGCTTTTTTAACACCATTACTAGAAGAAAATTTAATCACGCAAGACTTTGTCAAAGAGCACTGTAGTAAAGATGTTGCAATGCTGTGCCAAGGTGTTGAAAAAATGGAAGCCATTAAAGGTTTAAGGCAACAAAGTAGTGTTAGCAATATCGATAACATACGCCGTATGTTATTAGCTATGGTTGAAGATGTACGTGCAGTTGTTATTAAGCTAGCTGAGCGCTTATGTGATTTACGTGAACAAAAAAATAATGATGAAGAAACGAGAGTATTAACAGCAAAAGATAGCGCTAATATTTATGCACCACTGGCTAATCGATTAGGCATTGGTCAGCTAAAATGGGAATTAGAAGATATCTCATTTCGTTACCTTCATCCGCAAGTTTATAAAAAAATTGCCAAATTGTTAGATGAAACGCGTCTTGAACGTGAACAATATATGCATGACTTTGTTGGTAATTTGAGTGACCAATTAAAAGCCTTAGAAATTAAGGGCGAGGTCTATGGCCGTCCAAAGCATATTTATAGTATCTGGAAAAAAATGCAACAAAAAGCATTAGACTTCGAACAATTGTTTGATGTTAGAGCTGTTCGGGTAGTCGTTGAAAGAATACAAGATTGTTATTCTGCATTAGGTATAGTCCACACAGAGTGGCAGCATTTATCTCAAGAGTTTTCAGATTATGTCGCAACCCCTAAATCCAATGGTTATCAATCCATTCATACTGTTGTTCTGGGGCCTGAAGGTAAGTCGGTAGAAGTACAAATAAGAACGCAACAAATGGATGATGATGCTGAGCTCGGTGTAGCGGCACATTGGCGCTATAAAGAAGGCTCGATAACTGGAAAAAGTAATAGTTTTGATGACAAAATAGGCTGGTTACGCAAAATTTTACAATGGCAAGACGACGTCTCTGAAAATGGAGAAATGTTAGATGAGCTTCGTAGCCAAGTTTTTGAAGACCGAATCTATGTTTTTACACCTTCAGGCGATGTGATTGATTTACCTATGGGCTCAACCCCATTAGATTTTGCCTATTATATTCACTCTAATGTTGGTCATTGTTGTATTGGTGCAAAAGTATTTGGAAAAATTGTTCCTTTTACTCACCAATTGAAAACGGGTGATCAAGTTGAAGTATTAACAAATAATCATCCTAATCCGAGTCGTGATTGGCTGAACCCTAACTTAAATTATATTCATTCCTCAAGAGCTCGAGCAAAGGTACAACACTTTTTTAAGTTACAAGATCGAGATAAACATCTAGCGCAGGGCAAGGAACTATTTGATACAGAATTAGCAAAATTAAGTAAGCTTACGATCAACCAAGGACAACTAAAAGAAGCGGTAGCGCATTTCAATGTTAAAACTATTGATGACCTATACGCGGCAATTGGTTCAGGTAATGCACGTTTACAACAAGTTATTAACTACTTTAAGCAACTTGAAGAAAAATTTAATCCAGCACCTGAGATCGATCCACAAAGCTTAGTGAGAGAATCTCAAGTAGGGCATAGCACTGCCGGCGATGATAATGGTATTACCGTATCAGGAGTTGGTAACTTGCTTACTCACATGGCTAAGTGTTGCTCTCCAGTACCTGGTGACATGATTTCAGGTTTTATTACTCAAGGGCGAGGGATTTCAGTTCACCGGCAAGATTGTGAGCAATTAGCAAACTCTTTAAACCAGCAACCAGAGCGCATTGTGGAATTACAATGGGGGCTTGACGATAAACAAAATTATCAAGCTAGTGTGCTTATTATAGCTTGTGATCGTCAAGGGTTATTCCGAGATATATCAACGATTATTGCTAATGAAAAAGTGAGTATTGTTGGTATTGATAGTCATAGTGATAGTACAAGACAAACCATGAGTATGAAAATTAAAGTAGAAGTTACCAGTGGTGAGCTACTTACTAGAGTATTAGATAAAGTGAGACAACTTGATGATGTTGTTGAAGTTAAAAGGCTATAAGCTTTTGTTGTCAAAATTAAGAATAAGAGAAAATACATGCTAAATGTTAATATTGAAAGTGAAGCGTCAATTGATAAGTTGCGTTGGATTATGTCCCAATTACGTGATCCTGAGACAGGTTGTCCATGGGATATAAAGCAAAACTTTGCCTCTATTACCGCTCACACAATAGAAGAAGCATATGAAGTTGTTGATGCGATAGAGCAAAATGACTTCATTGAACTTAATAAAGAGTTAGGCGATTTATTGTTTCAAGTTATCTTTTATAGTCAGCTTGGTCAGGAACAGCAACTTTTTGATTTCGATACTGTTGTTGCGTCTATTTGTGAAAAACTGATTCGTCGTCATCCCCATGTTTTTAGTAGTGCTGATTTAACAAGTGACGTACAAATAAAGGCTAATTGGGAAAATGAAAAAGCCAAAGAACGTCAAGCAAAGAATAATCAAGAAAATTTAAGCATCCTTGCTGACATACCTAAAAACTTGCCTGCTTTGTCACAAGCGGCAAAAATTCAAAAAAGATGCTCACACGTCGGCTTTGATTGGGATAATGTGATGGATGTTTTTGCAAAAATTGAAGAAGAAGTGCTTGAAGTTAAAGAAGAGCTCGAAGCCGAAAATATTAATAAAAAAGCGTTAGGGGAAGAAATAGGGGACTTAATGTTTGCCGTAGTGAATTTATGTCGTCATGCAAAAGAAGATCCTGAAACACTGCTGCGTAAGGCAAATCAAAAGTTTACTAAACGCTTTCATGGTGTTGAAGCTCAAGTACAGCAATCGGAACGAGACTTTTCACAACATAGTTTGGCGCAATTAGAACAGTATTGGCAGCAAGTTAAAATGGCAGAGAAATAGCAGATAATATTATGACCAAACTTTTACTCTCAACAATGGCTTTAGGGAAGCGATTACAAGTTGAAAATAGTTATGTAACTATCGGCTTAACTAACCCTAAAAGTCCCAGTAATGTTGGCGCTGTAATGCGTGCAGCAGGTTGTTATTGTGTCGACCAAGTACTATATACAGGACAGCGGTATGCGAATGCAGCCAAATATAATGGATCAAAGCATAATACAGATACTAAAAATGCCCATGAAAAAATTCCTTTAAAAGCCGCTGATGACTTTAAAGACATTAAAGCTTTACGTGCTGAACTACCTGAAAATACTAAAATTATTTGTGTAGATTTAGTTGAAGGAGCGACACCACTGCCACATTTTCAACACCCAGAACAAGCGATTTATATCTTTGGTCCTGAAGATGGTACTATTAGCCAAAGCGTAATCAATAATGCTGATGGTGTTGTGTATGTACCAACGGTTGGTTGTATGAACTTAGCCGCTTCAGTGAACGTGTTATTATACGACAGACTAGCTAAATCCTTGGTGAGCAATAACCAAGTAGAAAGTGATAATGTATTGATAAAGAAAAGCCGCGATACAAATAATAAAGTTAAAGTTAACTTGAAACACGAATAATGGAGTGAGTTGTGCGTCAAAATCAAGAATCGCTAACTCAAGCAGTAAAAATAGAGCCAAAAATAACAGCGCAAGGTTGTCCTGTGCCTATTGCTAAACGAAACAAGATTATTGTTTTGCTGTGGAAGGTCTTAGGTGTTTTTTGTGTTGGTTTAGCTATATTAGGTGCTATTTTACCAATTTTACCTACGACTGTTTTTTTGATTATGGCAACCGCCTGTTTTGCTAAATCTTCACCGCGAATGCAACAAAAATTGCTGAATAACAAAACATTCGGGCCATTAATTCATGAATGGCAGCAAAGCCGCAGTATACCTAGAAAAGCAAAAAGAATTGCTTTGCTTATGATCATACTGTCGGTAGCCTGGTCCTCTTACTTACTGCAAGATATAATGCTTACGTTACTGGTTATCTCTCTTGTTATTTGGCCTTTCATTTTTTTATGGCGTTTACCTATTAGTAAGTAGCTCTATACTATCGCCATATTTTCGCCTCTTAACGAAACGGGGAGATAGTGAAGTATGTTTGAGATTCTGAATCAAGTTCAGAATGACGCCCCTTTCGTCATTCCGTCAGTGTTTTAATACGGAATCCCATGCGTGTAGTTGAACCACTGGCGAGCACTCTAACCTTTTAAGCTAAACAGTTAACGATTGAGAGCGTGAATCAAATTAAGCCGATAGTGCTTTTTTTACAATATTTGCCAAATGATCGGGCAATGTTACTTGTAGAGCAATATTATGAGCCTCTTCAGACATCTTTCCCCACGTTAATTGCACAATACGAATTATTTTAGCTTCATTATCTTGTTCAATATATTGTGTAGCAAATTCATCGAAGTAATGAACAAGAAAAACTAAACAGGCAACATCTTCTAATGTTTGACTATCAGCATTAAGTTGGTTGTCCGTTTTACTCTTTAAGTTTTCTTTACAAATAATAGAAGCCGTTTGGGTCGCTTGTAATTCACTATAACCTTGTTCAATCATAATGCTAGCAGCTAGTTCAGCATGAAACTTCCCTAACGCTATTCGCCATTTATAATATCCTGCTTTTCCTGTTTCAAACTCACTGCGCTTTAAATGCCAACGTTTAATATGTTGAGCACGAACTGCTATCTGTAATAGTTCACTTGCTTGTGGCCAATACTGATTTAGGCAAGCTGTCATTCGTTGGCCGTAAAGCAATTCTTTCGGATGTTCTTCTTTATTTAACAAGGTGATATTACTATCTTGGCGATTGATATCGTCAATAGCTGATAACACCTGTTCTAATTTATTAGTCATAGATTACTTAGGTTAAAAAGTGATATCAGTATCATAACGATTAATGAACGACAAAAAAATGCTTATTTTCAACCTTGTCTATCTTTGAGCTAGAATAAATTTAATAGAATTGGACGCACAGTTATTATTGTTGTTTTCTTGTATTTTAAGTATAATGTTTTCCCGTCCTGTTTTACTTCTTTTTAACGTGTTTTTTAGTGTTTTCTTAACGAAAATAATCACTATGAACGAGTATTTTATAGTTAAAAAAGTAAAGCAAAAAAAATTCTGTATTTCCCTTACATCGGTGTAGACATGACAACTAGATATATTTTTGTTACTGGCGGCGTAGTTTCGTCTCTTGGTAAAGGTATTGCCGCAGCATCTTTAGCTGCAATCCTTGAAGCACGTGGTTTGAAAGTAACCATGCTGAAACTTGACCCTTATATTAATGTCGATCCCGGCACTATGAGCCCTATTCAACATGGTGAGGTTTTTGTTACTGAAGATGGTGCTGAAACCGATCTAGATTTAGGTCATTACGAGCGTTTTATTCGTACCAAAATGACTAAGCTAAATAATTTTACTGCGGGTCGTATTTACCAAGATATTCTAGCACGCGAGCGTAAAGGTGAATTTTTAGGCGCGACTATTCAAGTCATTCCACATATTACTAATGACATAAAACGTCGTGTAATTGAAGGCGCGGAAGGTTACGATGTTGCTATGGTTGAAGTAGGCGGCACTGTTGGTGATATTGAATCACAACCGTTCTTAGAAGCTATTCGTCAATTAGCGACAGAGGTAGGTCGTGAACGTGCAATGTTTATGCATCTTACTTTAGTGCCTTACTTAGCTGCTGCTGGCGAAATTAAAACTAAGCCGACTCAACATTCAGTAAAAGATCTTCGTTCAATTGGTATTTTCCCAGACATTTTAGTTTGTCGTTCAGATCGACCTTTACCAAATGGGGAACGTGCAAAAATTGCTTTATTCTGTAATGTTGAAGAAAAAGCGGTTGTGTCAATGCGCGATGTTGACAGTATTTATAAAATTCCTGCATTATTAAAATCTCAAGGAACAGATCAGTTAGTGACTAAACGCTTTGGCTTAGATCTACCTGAAGCAGATTTAACTGAGTGGGAAGAAGTGCTTTATCATGAAGCGAACCCTAAAGGTGAAATCACGGTTGGTATGGTCGGAAAATACATCGAACTTCCTGATGCTTATAAATCTGTTAATGAAGCATTAAAACATGCAGGTTTGAAAAACCAAGTAACCGTTAATATTAAGTATATTGATTCACAAGATGTTGAAGTGAAAGGTACTGACTTATTAAAAAATTTAGATGCTATTTTAGTACCTGGTGGTTTCGGTGAGCGTGGTGTAGAAGGTAAGATTTTAACGGCTCAATATGCACGTGTAAATAAAATACCTTATTTAGGTATTTGTTTAGGTATGCAAGTTGCTTTAATTGAATTTGCTAGAAATGTTGCAGGTTTAACTGATGCACATAGCACTGAATTTAATGCTGAATCGCCGCACCCAGTGGTTGGTTTGATCAGCGAATGGCTTGATGAAGAAGGCCAAGTTGAGTACCGTAGCGAAGAGTCAGACTTAGGCGGAACTATGCGTTTAGGATCACAATTGTGCCACCTAGTGAAAGGTACCAAGGCTTGCGACGTATATGGTAGTGAAACAATTTATGAGAGACACCGTCACCGTTATGAGGTAAATAATAACTACCGAGAACGATTAAGCCAGGCTGGTTTAATATTTTCGGGGTTATCAACTGATAAAAGTTTGGTTGAGGTGATTGAAATAGCGGATCATCCATGGTTTATTGCCGGGCAGTTCCATCCTGAGTTTAATTCTACTCCTCGTGATGGGCACCCTTTATTTGAAAGCTTCATTGCGGCTTCTTTTGAATATCAAAAGCAGCAGTTAAGTTAATTCAAAGTAATTATAAACCGTAGCCATATGCTGCGGTTTTTTGTTTTTTAAGTTTGAGAAGGAAATATAATGTCAAATATAAGTAAAATAATAGCACGTGAAATTATGGATTCTCGTGGTAACCCAACCGTTGAAGCGGATGTTTATTTAGAATCAGGTGCTTGGGGACGTGCAGCAGCACCTTCTGGTGCATCAACAGGTTCACGTGAAGCATTAGAGCTACGTGACGGTGATAAGTCTCGTTACTTAGGTAAAGGAGTTCTTAAAGCCGTTGCTGCCATTAAAAATGATATTACACCGGCTTTAGTTGGTCAGAATGCGCTTGAGCAAGCTAATATCGATAAAATCATGATCGATTTAGATGGCACTGAAAATAAAGAAAAATTTGGCGCAAATGCTATTTTAGCTGTGTCACTAGCTGTTGCTAAAGCCGCTGCAGCTGACAAAGGTGTTCAGTTGTTCGAACATATTGCTGACTTAAATGGTACTCCAGGTGTTTATAGCTTGCCTGTACCTATGATGAACATCATTAATGGTGGTGAGCATGCAGACAACAATGTTGATATTCAAGAGTTTATGGTTCAGCCTGTAGGCGCTAAAAATTTCTCTGAAGCACTAAGAATGGGCGCTGAAATTTTTCATGCCTTGAAAAAAGTATTATCAAGCAAAGGCTTAAATACTGCTGTAGGTGATGAGGGTGGCTTTGCTCCTGATTTAGCCTCTAATGCTGACGCGTTAGCGGTAATTAAGGAAGCAGTTGCGGCTGCTGGCTACAAGTTAGGCTCAGATGTCACATTAGCGATGGATTGTGCTGCATCTGAATTTTACGATAGCGAAAAAGGTATTTATGACCTTAAAGGTGAAGGCAAGCAATTTACTTCAAACGAGTTCTCTGATTTCTTAGGTGAGCTTTGTAAAGAATACCCAATTGTTTCAATTGAAGATGGCTTAGACGAGTCTGATTGGGATGGTTTTAAATACCAAACTGATTTACTTGGCGATAAAGTACAAATTGTTGGTGATGATTTATTTGTTACTAACACTAAAATCTTCAAACGAGGTATTGATACCGGCGTTGCTAATTCAATCTTAATCAAATTCAACCAAATTGGTTCATTAACTGAAACGTTAGCTGCTATTCAAATGGCTAAAAGTGCTGGTTATACTGCAGTTATTTCTCATCGTTCTGGTGAAACAGAAGATGCTACTATTGCTGATTTAGCGGTGGGTACTGCTGCTGGTCAAATTAAAACGGGATCTTTATGTCGTTCAGATCGTGTTTCTAAATATAACCAATTATTACGTATTGAAGAATTTTTAGGTGATAAGGCTATCTATAACGGTCTTAGCGAAATTAAAGGTCAATAACCATCAGTGTTATTTACCTTAACTAAAAAGTTATAAACTGACTATTTATATCAATACAATATATATTCAGGTTATCTTTATTCAAAAACCGAGCTTTTAAAGCTCGGTTTTTCTTTATCTGGCGTTGTATTTTTTATCTACAATCAAGTATGCTAAGAGGTAACGGTTCGCTTGAACAATAAAAATATAACCACTTGATTTATTAATTGATGTCGCAAACTTCTCTTTGGCAAACTGACCAGCAAAGTAATGACTTTGCAGAAATATGTAATGCGCTTTATGAGCGAGAATTACGGGTGCTTGCACATAGTGAATTTACGTCTGCACAATCCATACAGGGGCGTTTAAAAAGCTTAGCTTATTATATTAAGCGAACAGCTAATTTAATGACTCAAGTTAACGCGCAGGGTATCAGTCCGCTATCATTAGATATTCAAAATGCGAGTTGGTCAGCAAAACAAGCCAGTAAGCTTTCCTTGTCTGGACAAACAACGTCAGAAGTTTCTTCATGGTATTTAACTAAAAAATTAACCTTGGGGTTAGTTATACCAATATTTAATGGGGAACATGTCATATTAGATTCAATTGATAAGATTGATATCGAAAATAAACGACTGCGTAGTAATGTCGCGGGTTGGATCTCACTTGGTAGTGATGATGAACCTATGAATGAAGGCCATCGTTTAGCGGATAACCTTCTTTTGAATAATACGAAGATTCAACTATTAAAACCTAATAAAAAGGTTATGTTAGCTGCTTGTGCAGGACACTGCTGGAAAAATAAAATTAATAGCACTGTGTCACAGCCGATCATACCCAGTTTACGTGAATTGCTACTTTCTTGTGCTATTAACTGGAAAGACTTTAAACAACCATTAGCCTTATAAATAAGAAGTCCATATAATAGTAAATCTGATTGTCATTATTTATTTGATTAAGGGATTATGAGGGCATTTACGGTATTATTATTCATTGTGTTGGCTTTACTGCAATATCGACTTTGGTTCGGTAAAAACAGTGTGTCTGATTATTTATCTTTGCAAGAAGATGTTAAAGCTCAGCAATTAGTAAACGCCAAACTTCAACAACGAAATAAATTATTGTATGCGGATACTGACGACCTTAAGTTAGGTACAGAAGCTATTGAAGAGCGTGCTAGAAATGAACTCGGTATGATAAAAGAAAATGAAACGTTTTTTCGCGTTGTTCCAAGTAAAAATAGTGAAGTAAATGATAATACTAATAAAGAGTTATATTAGTTGTGAGTAACCCTATTTTGTTAGTTGAAAATCAACAGTTTATTGTCGTTGTACCTGCCGCAGGCGTTGGTAAGCGGATGCAGGCATCATGCCCTAAGCAATATCTAACACTCAATGAACAAACTATCTTAAGCCATACAATCAATCGTCTGCTAAACCATAAAAATATAGCCAAAGTGATCTTAGCTATCAGTGATGATGATGACTATTTTATGCAAACAGCATTGCTAGATAATCCTAATATTATAAAGGTTAGTGGCGGCGAAGAGAGAGTAGACTCTGTTTTAAGTGGTTTACAAGCTATTAATGAATTGGACTGGGTATTGGTGCACGATGCAGCACGTCCTTGTATCACTCATGCAGATATAGATAAGCTTATTTCACAGTGCCTTGAAAATAATACAGGTGGCATCTTAGCTGCGCCTGTTGTTGACACAATGAAGCTCGCTATAAACAAGAATGATCAAGTAGAACAAGTTGATAAAACAATTGATAGAAGTCATTTATGGCATGCTTTTACACCACAAATGTTTAAAGCCAAAGAATTAAAAGAAGCAATAATACAAGCTAAAGAAAAAGGTTTAGTAATAACAGATGAGGCTTCTGCGATAGAATCTGTAGGCTTACCATGCTTACTTATTTCAGGTAGAAGAGACAATATAAAAATAACGCGCCCAGAAGATTTAGTCTTAGCTAGTTTTTATTTGAATCAGCAAGAAATTGAACAAGAAAAGGATAGAAAATGCGGATAGGACATGGTTTTGATGTACATAAATTTGGCGGCTCAGGACCTTTAATGCTTGCGGGTATTGCTATTCCTTTTGAGCAAGGTTTTATTGCTCATTCTGATGGTGATGTAGCTATACATGCGCTTTGTGATGCCATTTTAGGTGCGCTTTGTTTAGGTGATATAGGAAATCATTTTCCTGATACAGACGGAAAATATGAAAATATTTCTAGCAGAATACTACTGCGCCATGTAGTGGCTTTAATGAATGAACATGGATATGAAATAGGCAATGGAGATATAACCATTGTTGCTCAAGCACCTAAGATAGCGCCTTACTTATTGGCTATGCGTGAGTGTTTAAGTGAAGATCTAAAGTGTTCTTTAGGGCAAATAAATGTAAAAGCAACTACAACTGAAAAACTGGGTTATACCGGTCGTAAAGAAGGTGTTGCTGTTCATTGTGTTATATTACTCACACCTATTTCTCATTGCATTCCAGCGACACCGGAAGTTTAATTTTACCGCTCCATACGACTAATTCAGAGATAAATAATGTTACCAGAACTTGCCTATTTGCACGAAAAACCAGAGCCTAAAGGTTTATTAAGAGTTAATCAAAGTGATTTTAAAGTATTTGAGCTATTGCCATTTTTACCCTGTGGTGAAGGTGAGCATTTATTTATTCACATTAGAAAAACAGGAGCGAATACTGTTTTTGTTGCACGAGAATTAGCTAAATATTTTAAAGTAAAAGAACAACTAGTTTCTTATGCTGGTTTAAAAGATCGCTTTGCTGTCACAGAGCAATGGTTCGGCATTCATGTGCCAGGCAAACAAGTATATGATTTAACAGACCTCGTTATTGAAGGTGTTGAAGTACTTAGTTACCAAAGACATAACAAAAAGTTACGTACCGGTGCATTAAGTGGTAACCGTTTTGAGTTAATATTACGTGACGTTACCGAACTTAAAGTGTTGTATGAACGTTGGCAGAAAATTATAGATCAGGGTGTGCCTAATTATTTTGGCGAGCAACGTTTTGGGATTGACGGTGGTAATATTGAGCATGCATTAGCTTTGTTTTCAGGGGCTAAAATCAAAGATAAAAAGAAACGAGGCATGTACTTATCAGCCGCACGTTCATATATTTTTAACGATATAGTTAATCAACGCATAAAAGACAATACCTTCTCAGAATTACAGCTCGGTGATGTGTTAATGCTGGCGGGCACTCAATCTGTATTCCGACCTAAGGAAGTTGATGATGTTCTTAAGCAACGATTAATTGAAAAAGATGTCGATATTACTGCAGCAATGTGGGGATCGGGTGATTTAATGACAACTGCTGCACCCGGTATACTTGAGCAAGAAGTAGCAGATAAACACAGCGAATTTTCAAATGGTTTACCACGCTTTGGTTTAAAGCAAGAACGTCGACGTATTCGATTAGTTATTGAGAATGCAGATATTGAACTTTTAGTAAATGAAAACTCGCTTGAGGAAACATTACCAGCTGTAAAAATTAGCTTTTCACTCGCCGCTGGCTCATATGCAACCACAGTGCTTCGGGAGCTAATTGATTATAAAGATTGTACTCAACGTGTTAATACGCAGGCAATTGGTAATATAGAGTAAAATAATTAATGAGAATTTTATTAAGTAATGATGACGGTGTTCATGCACTGGGTATTAAAGTGCTACAACAAGAACTAGTAAAACACTTTGACGTAACGGTTGTTGCACCTGATAGAAATTGTAGTGGGGCAAGTAATTCTTTAACTTTGCTAAATCCTCTTAGAGCTGAAACCCTTGAAAATGGTTTTATTTCGGTGAATGGCACGCCTACTGACTCAGTTCATTTAGGGGCTAGTCAACTTGCATCGCCTTCGTTTGACTTAGTAGTGGCAGGTATTAATAATGGCCCTAATTTAGGTGACGACACTTTATATTCAGGTACTGTTGCTGCCGCGACTGAAGGCCGACATATGGGGTTACCTGCTATTGCCATATCACTACTTGGCAAACATGAAAAACACTATCAAACAGCGGCCATAATTACAGCTAAAATTATTAAACGTATTCAAAAGCACCCTTTAGCTGCGGATCAAATTCTTAATATCAATGTACCTGATGTGGCAATTGATGAAATAAAGGGAATAAAAGTCACTCGCCTTGGTCATCGACATAAAGCCGAGCAAATGAAAAAAATGAAAGATCCATGGCAAAGAGATATTTACTGGTATGGCAGATTAGGTAAAGAGCTTGATGGTGGTGAAGGTACAGATTTTCATGCAGTAGCGAATAATTATGTTTCAGTAACTCCGCTAACTGTCGATATAACAGCACATAAAAGTATAGATAGTATGAAAGAATGGATAGGTGAAGTAAGGTTATGATGAGTCATAAAAAAAATGTTAGGACGGGTAGTCGAACAAAAAGAAGTGGTGAGTTACTTGCACAAAAACTGCAAGCTGAAGGGATAAAAAATCCACAGGTATTACATGCTATTGCTAGTTCACCTCGCCATATTTTCTTACCAGAAATATTAGCTCATAAAGCCTACGATAATACAGCCTTACCTATCGGGCAGGGGCAAACCATATCTCAGCCTTATATAGTTGCAAGAATGTCAGAACTGCTATTGAATGATTATAAGCCTAAAAATATTCTAGAAATAGGCACTGGCTCAGGTTACCAAACTTCTATTCTCGCGCAATTGACTGAAAAAGTTTTTTCGGTAGAGCGTATTAAAGCCTTACAATTTCAAGCTAAACGTTGTTTAAGGTCGATAGATTTACATAATATTTCATTAAAACATGGAGATGGTTGGCAAGGCTGGGCAAGTAAAGCCCCTTTTGATGCCATTATTGTCACAGCAGGCGCTGCAAGTGTGCCACAAGCATTACTCGACCAGCTTGTTGATGGCGGCCGTTTAGTTATTCCTGTAGGTGAAAAAACTCAAATACTCAAAACAATTACTCGTCACGGTGATAATTATAGTGAGGAGCAAGTTGAAGCTGTTCGATTTGTGCCGTTAGTCGCTGGAGCGTTACTATAATGAAAATATTTACGGCTGTTTATGATTGGACGCTTAAATGGGCTGAGCATAAGTTTGCACCCCGTATGCTAGCACTGCTAACTTTCGCTGAATCGGTATTCTTTCCCATTCCACCAGATGTTTTACTCGCACCTATGGTGCTAGCTAAGCCAGAAAAGGCATGGCGGTTAGCTAGCCTCACAACTATCTCTTCTATTTTAGGTGGCTGTGTTGGCTACATGCTCGGATATATGATGTTTGAGCCATGGATACAACCGCTCATTACTGAATTTGGTTATCAAACACGTTTTGATACCGCGATAACCTGGTTTAATGAGTGGGGTGTCTGGGTGGTTTTCATTGCGGGCTTTTCACCTATACCTTATAAATTATTTACAGTAAGCGCTGGTTTTCTACATATGGCATTTTTGCCTTTTTTAATTGCTTCAGCTGTTGGGCGAGGGATGCGTTTTTTTCTTGTCGCAGGGCTTATTCGATGGGGAGGAGAGGCTATTGCACATAAATTACGTAAATGGATAGATGTTTTAGGCTGGACTGTTGTTGCGCTAATCGCCATCGCTTATTTGATTTTGAAATAAATTTTCGTTTTACCATGATAGCTACTCAAACTAAAAATAATACAACGTTACCTATACAATCACTTTTAAAATCATGGTGTTGTGTTTTTTTAGTTCTGAGCCTTTTTGCTTGCTCTTCTCGTGACAAACCAGCCCCTGTAGTAACTGTTTATGGCAGTATTCCATTAACGAAACAAGCTCAAAATACTATTAATAGCAGCGATTATGTGGTGCAGCCAGGAGAAACATTATATTCAATTGCATGGCGAGCAAATTCTGATGTTAGGCAAATAGCTAAATTGAATAATATCCCCGCTCCTTATAATATTTTTCCAAATCAAAAATTAATTTTAGTGGCTAATAAACAAACAAAAAGTGTTAAAGCTAGTAATAGTAAGCAGTACAGTAAAAGTCCGACTAAAAGCTCTAATCCAAAGAGTAATACTGTAGTGAAAAAGAGTGTTGCATCTTCAAAAAAGCAAGCGTATGGTAAAAATATAAACAATAAAAAAATAATAGAAAATAGTGTACCGAAAGAGAATTTTTCTCAAAAAATTCGTCGTTGGCAATGGCCTGTTAAAGGTAAAGTTATTGCGTATTTTTCTTCTAAAGAAAAGGGTAATAAAGGGATTGATATTGCTGGTCGCCGTGGTACTCAGATTAAGGCAACGGCGAGTGGTAAAGTCGTTTATTCAGGTAGTGCATTAAGAGGTTACGGCAAGCTAGTTATTATAAAGCATAATGATGATTATCTTAGTGCCTATGCTCATAATGATAGAATAAAAGTAAAAGAACAGCAGCAAGTAAATGCTGGAGATGTAATAGCAACTATGGGTGACACCGATGCAGAAAGGGTTATGCTTCATTTTGAAGTGCGCTTTCGTGGTAAATCAGTAGATCCATTAAAGTACCTACCGAAGAGATAATAAGTGTATTCCTGTGAGTCACTATTAATAGTGAATACTGTTAAATTAAGTAAAGTAGGGGGTAGTGTGAATATATAATAGTTACTAATAAGCTTGCGATATAAAGGAGAACATCATGGTAAAAGAAAAACAACAAACCACAGTACTTAAAGATAAAGTACAAAAATCGTCAAGTGTTGATGCAACACAAATTTATTTAAGTGAAATTGGTTTTTCACCATTACTAAGTGCAGAAGAAGAAGTATATTTTTCACGTCTATCTCTAAAGGGAGATGAACCATCACGTAAACGTATGATTGAAAGCAATTTACGTTTAGTTGTTAAAATTGCTAGACGCTATAATAATCGTGGTTTACCTTTACTTGATTTAATTGAAGAAGGTAACTTAGGTTTAATTCGTGCAGTTGAAAAGTTTGATCCTGAGCGAGGCTTTCGTTTTTCGACTTATGCTACTTGGTGGATTCGTCAAACAATTGAACGCGCGATAATGAATCAAACACGAACCATTCGTTTACCCATTCATGTAGTTAAAGAATTAAATATCTATTTACGCACTTCACGAGAGCTTGTTCAAAAATTAGATCATGAACCAACCGCTGAAGATATTGCTAATTCATTAGATAAGCCCGTAGCGGATGTCACTAAAATTCTCCGTTTGAATGAACGTATAGCATCAGTAGATACGCCTTTTTCAGGTGATTCAGATAAAGTATTACTCGACGTAATCGCAGATAATAATAGTAATGGCCCAGAAGGGGATTTACAGTCGGAAGACATGAGTAAAAACATTGTAAATTGGCTAAATGAATTAAACTCAAAACAAAAAGAAGTGATTGCTAGACGTTTTGGTTTAATGGGCTATGAAGCTGAAACATTAGAAAATGTCGGTATTGAAATTGGCTTGACTCGTGAGCGGGTTCGTCAAATTCAAGTAGAAGGACTAAAACGACTTCGTGATATATTAAGCCAGCAGAATTTATCTATTGAAGCATTATTTGAAAATCAATAATCAATAATCAATAATCAATAACTAAAAATGTAATCAAAAGATAATTTGAATAATAAAGCATAGCAGGCTGTAAAGGATGACTTTACAGCCTTTTTATATGAAAAAAATCACTTTACTTATTTAATAATTCAATCGAACAGTTATTCCTAGATGTTATCCTTCCCTGTAAGGGCAACGTCTTAATCAATTCAGCTTGTGGTGGCATTGTTAATTTAACCAGGTCACTTCAGTATTGAGTTTAATGAGATTTAATTGTTATATAAAGCTATTTTATTGTTAATTAATTTAAAGGCACATTTTATGCATCGTTTATTTGAACTGAATCTGAAACATAAAGAAAGTGCTATGTTTTTGACTTTTAATTACTAGGTATTGTTATGAAATTTTACGTATGTTTACTTTTAATTGGGCTATTAACTGCCTGTACGTCATTTTCGCAGAATGATTTTTATCATACTTTTAGAACAGAAGAGCCAGAAAAAATAGAGAAGACAAAAGCAGTTAAGCATAAAGCCATTGATAGTACGAACTTAGAAAACCACAGCTTAAATGCTATAGTACAAGGCCTAGCTTTTGAAATGTTAGAAAATAGTGTTTTTGTTAGCCATAAAACGCCTATTGCCATGGCTTCTTTTGTTAATTTAAATGATTTAGAAAGTGCTAGTTGGTTAGGGAATTTAATATCAGAAAGCTTTATTTATGAATTTCAGCGCCATGGCTTAATAGTGATAGATTATAAAACTACAGGTTTTTTTAGAGTCACTAGCGAAGGCGATTTCGTTTTTAGTCGCGATTGGAAAGAGTTACCAGAGAATCAAATTATAGATTATGTGGTTACTGGCACGTTACTAGAACAAAAAGATGGCTTTATTCTTAATGCTCGAATGATAGGTATGATATCCCACGTAGTTGTTGCAACTGCTCAAACCTTTATTCCTCGATGGGCTTTAGGTGAAATGTTACTTGAAGAGCCGCTTGTCGAAGGTGATATGAAAGCAGATAAACCTGCTATTAAGCAAAATGATGAAGCATCTTGGATCGAGATAACTAATTAACTGCAATAGAATAATTAGTCTTACTATACCGTGCTATAACAATCTTCGAATTTATTAAGGTGTTAACCATATTAGGCAGTGCACTATTAAAGCGGTAAAGTTTAGCTGTTACATTTTTGTACCATCACAAAAATATAATTGCTGACTTATCTCATTTAGTGAAGATAAGTCAGCAGCTCAGTGTTTTTCAATATATATTAAAGCTTTGCTTTTAAGTCGAATAGCAAATCTAGTGCTTGCTTAGGCGATAGGTCATTCACATCAATACTACGTAAGGTATCAATAGCAGGGTGCTCATCCGCTACTAACGCTAATTGCTGAAAATTTTCTGACTGCAGAGGTAAAATAGAAGCAACTTCCTGATTTTCCAATTCTAATAGTCTTTGTTTAGCTCGTTTAATTACCATTTTAGGTACGCCAGCAAGTTGTGCAACTTGTAAACCAAAGCTTTTACTTGCAGGACCTTCTTGCACTGCATGCATGAAAATAATGCTATCGTCATGTTCCATCGCATCTAAATGCACATTGGCTAGTGTTGGTATTTCTTGGGCAAGTAAGGTTAACTCAAAATAATGGGTCGCAAATAAAGTAAAAGCTTTTGTTTTTAACGCTAACATTTCGGCACAAGCCCACGCTAAAGAAAGTCCATCATAGGTGCTAGTACCACGGCCTATTTCATCAAGTAATACTAAGCTTTTTTCGGTCGCATTATGAAGTATATTAGCCGTTTCAGTCATCTCAACCATAAAGGTTGAACGACCACTCGCTAAATCATCAGAGGCACCAATTCGGGTAAATATTCTGTCAACTAAGCCAATCGTAGCTGAATCAGCAGGGACAAAACAGCCTATATGTGCAAGTAATACAATGAGTGCTGTTTGGCGCATATAAGTTGATTTACCACCCATATTAGGGCCGGTTATTATCAACATCTTACGTTGTTCTGTTAATACTATAGGGTTAGCAATAAAGGTATTATTCGTCATTTGTTCAACAACAGGGTGTCGGCCTGCTTCTATATCAATGCCAGTTGAACTAACTAAGGTTGGTTTTACATAATTTAAGCTTATAGATCGTTCAGCAAAGTTAGTTAGCACGTCAAATTCCGCAATAGCTTGACTGAGTGTTTGTAATCTTGCTAATTCAGGTAATACTAGATCGAACAATTCTTGATAAAGGCGTTTTTCTAACGCTAAAAACTTTCCTTGAGCACTTAGTACTTTATGCTCATGTTCTTTTAGCTCTTCAGTAATAAAACGTTCATTGTTTTTTAATGTTTGGCGACGTATATAGTCGTCCGGTACATCATTTGCTGCCGTTCTGCTCATTTCAATAAAGAATCCATGAACTTTGTTATAGCCCACTTTTAAAGAATGAATGCCAGTACGCTCTTTTTCTCTTTGTTCTAATTGTGCTAAAAACTCGGTTGCACCATCACTTAAATCGCGTAATATATCGAGTTCTTCATGATATCCAGGTGCTATAACACCGCCATCTCGAATAAGGACCGGTGGATTATCGACAAGTGCTTTTTCCAGTAAATCTTGAATACTGGGAATTGGCGCCATTAATGTCGCGAGTGTATTTACATAGCCAGTATTGGTACTTGCCGATAAGTAGCTTTGTAGCTCAGGTAAAGCTTGTAAGGTGTTTCGTAAGCGAGCAAAGTCACGTGGCCTTGCTGAGCCTAATGCAATTCGAGAGACAATACGCTCAATATCACCAAAACCTTTTAAAATCGGTTTTACATCAATATGTAAGTCGGTTGAAATTATTTGTTCAATGGCATTTTGTCTATCAGACAAAATAGTTAAATCACGCAACGGAAAATGTAACCAACGTTTTAATAAGCGCGAGCCCATTGGTGTGGCTGAGCGATCTAATATAGCGGCTAAGGTATTATCAACACCACCTTGCAAGTTTTGTGTTAGCTCTAGGTTTCGTCTTGTTGCTGCATCAAGTACAACACCAGAAGTCGCTGATTCACAAATTATTGCGCGAATATGAGGGAGTGCAGTTCGCTGTGTATCTTTAACATATTGAAATAAACAACCAGCAGCAGATAAGCCTAATAACTTATCATCAACACCAAATCCTGTTAGCTCTTTTGTTCCAAACTGTTTATTAAGTAAAGACATCGACGTTTCAAGATCAAATTCCCATTCAGGACGTCGGCGCAAACCTTTATATTGGTCAACATGTTGCATTGATGAAAGGGTTTCAGAGTAGAGCAATTCAGCAGGAGAAAGGCGTTGTAACTCTGCCTGTAATTGTTCACTTGTTTGTGGCTCTGTAATTACAAAGCGGCCACTAGTCATGTCTAAGTATGCTAAACCAAAACTTGGATCAGAAGCCTTCTTTGATCTAGCGTTGTTTTCAGTGATCGCTA